>JAIXVO010000455.1 GCA_027482985.1 Cyanobacteriota bacterium | reverse complement strand
GATCGCTCGGCAAGGTCTCACAAATTTCGCGTAGTGCTGGCGGCAAAAATTCCGCTGGCGCTTGGCGATACACTCCAAATCCAGAGAACGTTTCCACCTGAATGCGATCGCCCGACTCCACCACCAGCGCGGGTGGCAAATCTGCCGAAAATCCCCCCAAATGCACTGTGGCACAAGTTGCTTGCAATCGATGTTTCACTATTGCTACCTCGCTATTGGCTTTGTTGGGGAATGGGTAATGGGGAATGGGTGATGGGGAATGGGTGATGGGTAATGGGTGATGGGTAAGGGGTGATGGGTAAGGGGTGATGGGTAAGGGGTGATGGGTAAGGGGCGATCGTCCTGCCCTGGTTACTAATCCCTATTCGCCCCAAAATTCGTCGATGCGTTGAATGGTGTCCAGTTGCACTAATTGGGTGAGAATTTCCCGCCAATTTGGTTTGTGTGTGTCCCCGATGACCAGATATTGATTCCGCTGACAGCGAATTCGTCCGGGCGATCGCGAAGCTTGCAACGTTGGATCAATCTCGCGTACCGTCGCTAATGCTGCAGCCGTCGCTGGCAGGCAAAACTCATAACTCAGCGATCTCAACCCACTCGGTGGCCCCACTAATCCAGACTCTGAGATTTGCGACCGATCGAACGTAATTTTTTGCCAGGAAATTTTTGTTGTTGCCGCTGGTGGTTGCGATCGCGCCCTAGGCTTACAGGCCAATAGTCCCGGTGACACTAACAATAGGCCAACTATCGCCACTGGCCCGACCACGATCGGGATTTTTCCAAACTGTTGCATGTGCACTCGTCTCATCATCTATTCACGATCAGGTTGCCGCATCCAAATTGCCAGCCCACCGCCTCGCCCCCGCGCCGCAACGAACTCGTCTGTGACCAGGAAGAAGGCAAAAAACGGCAATTGCGCTACTTTCAATTGGTCAAAATGATCCGGTTTCGCTTTGCCCGTTTGAAACTTGCCATCGTACAGCGTCTGCCCAAACAGGGTAAACGTCGCTTGGGTAAAGTCAAAGCCCAATAGATTTTTTTTGCCAGGATATTTCAACGGTCCTGTCAGTTTAAACACCGCTGCCCCGAATTGGATTTGATTGCCAATTGTGCCTGTCTGCAAACTGTCCCCATCGGGTCTAAACGAAATTTGTGCCGGGGCAAACCGAGGCACGTAAAACCCTTTTCCCTGTGCCACCCCCGCTTTTTGATGGGCACTCCGAGGAGCCGTAAACACCAACTGCCAGGTTCCGGCTAACTGATCAAGCGCATAGGTCACATGCTGTTGCTTCGCGGCCTTTTCCGCCTGTAACAGCGCTGCGACTACTGCCGCCGCCGGGGGGCGATCGCCCTGTCCCCGTAACGCGACGATCGCCTGCGCGATCATCGCTTGAGCAGTCGTCATATCAGTCGGCACCAGATTTGTGGTCATTTTAGTAGAAACAATCAATAACTTTAAGGTAATGGGAATTCGCGTGATTTGACTATGGGGGCAGGAGGCAGAAGTCAGGAGTCAGGAGTCAGAAAAGAAGTTTAGACATGTGCCGCTGGCAAATCTCCTCAAGAGTGGCAGGTGGTAAGAAGAATGATCAGGATTGACTCAATCGTTGACTTGGCAAAAGGCTGTTGCCGTGTGCATTGGGCTTGTCCGCACCTCATCTTCCTGTGGGAGATGTGCCAACGGCGCGTCTCCACGAGATTCCCGGCCTTTCTCCCTCCTGACTCCTGTCCCCTCCCTTCCCCTTCAACTTTTCTGCAACATTCCCAAATAGCTGTGATACAACAGTTCAGTTCCTCTGGGGATGTTCGATGTGAAACAGCAGGCATCGGCTCGAATTCCGAAGCGGCGATCGCGGCAACAAAAACAACAGCAGCGAGTACCGACCTCAGCGACACAGGGCGATCAAGCCGCGATGCAGTCAGTGCAACGACGGGGCATCCGCCGCTTGCAGCCGCTTGCTGCGGTTTGGCGAGGGGTGTGCAACAGGCTGACGCAGTGGCAACGTCGCTGGCAGGCGGGTGGATCAGGTGGACGACGGCAGCGGCGACAGCGACGACCGTTTTGGCTGATGGCGATCGTCGCTTTTGCCATTTGTTTTATTGCAGGCCAGGGCATCGGGGCACTGATTGCGGGGATTCAGCGGTTGCCGGGGACTGCCTCTCAAGCGTTTTCGACAGGCAGTTGGTTAAATGCAGCGATCGCCCGTCCGCAACTTTCCCCGCTACCGACACCGCAAGAAACCTGGACTTGTGAAGTCGTGGTGATTGGCGGTTCTTTGGGCGGTGTGGCCGCAGCTTCCCACTCAATGCAATCTGGGGCAACGACATGCTTGATTGAACTCACGCCCTGGCTAGGAGGACAAATCAGCTCTCAAGGCGTTTCTGCCCTGGATGAATCCCAGGAGATGCGCGGCGAAGATGCCTTTTCCGTCAGTTGGACGAATTTCAAACGGCTGATCAGTCAGCAGGTGGTCGAGTTGCCTGCCTGGTCGGGAGTCAACGGCAAGCGAGTCAGCGAGATTAATAGTTGTTGGGTAGGCATGTTGTGTTTTCCGCCAGAAGCCG
>JAIXVO010000094.1 GCA_027482985.1 Cyanobacteriota bacterium | reverse complement strand
TTGCTTCAGATGAACCTCTTGCCAGCCCGACCTCAGTCGCCCCAGACACTCCTCCTGTAGCTATTGGGCATCAGACAGCATAGGTTCTCAGACCGATGGACAGCAACACCAAAGCGGTCATTAACAATAAGACTCTGAGCCAGTTGTACAGATCCCATCGTCCACCGGAAATTCGTTGCTGGTCAGCAGTGCCACATTCAAGCGCAAGGCGAGAAGAACGAAAATCATGCAGTCGGCTTCAGGGTTTTGGTGAAATTCATCACTACTGTACTGATGAATCTTGCGACTGACAATTTACTCGCTAAGCGGGTACTGCAAATGATGACGCTTGGGGGATTTGGGGGCGATCGCCATGAGGCATGGAGCAGTGAATAGTTAGTGATTTCAAGGGTAAGTCAGAGATATAAGATAGTTCTTAAACCCTCATCAACTTCCTCTTGTAGATAGGATGGCAGCGACCCGATGCGCTCAATCAGGAAAGCTTTATCGATGGTAAGAATTTGCGAGATATTCGCAACAGAGTCTTTGGCTAAACCCGATGCGGCACTCGGTAGCAACACGTTGCCTGGAGCGATTGCAAGCTGAATCGTTGAAGTAATGACAACAACAATCACGGTATTAATGCGACTCTGGTTAAAAATGTCGTCCTGAACCACTAAAACAGGTCGCCGATAACCAGGTTCTGAAGCAACTGGATCAGGCAAATTTGCCCACCAAATTTCTCCCCGATACATCACCAATCCTTATGCGGCAAAGACATGAACTGCATACTTGCCATCACAGGATCAACGTCGGAAGAAACTTGAGCATACACTTCATTCAGCTGGATCAAAGTTTGATTGCGGTTGTGCTTCTGGAGATAGGACTGTAATGCTTTGGTGTAAAGCTCACTCCGCGATACCCCTAACTCCTGCGCTAAGGCTTCTGCCGCTTCAAACACTGAATCGGGTAACGAAATCGCCGTTTTCATAGTTACCGTGCCTTCCATCTGCACTTTTCAGTTATACCCTAGTTATACCACATGAGGATAACCGACTGAACGATCAGGGCGATCGCCCTTACGCATTAAGCAGTGATTGGTAGGTTATTTCGAGCGTTTGGCAATTGTGAGCAACAGTTTTTTCGATGTCTTGCAAGCGCTTCAATTCAGTATCGCGATTGATTTCGCGAGTTTGTTTTTGTTGCAGTAAGTTATCGAGTTCCGATCGCCGAGCTTGGATGTCATCATTTACCCGCTTAATGACTTCCCGTTCGTAGGCATCAAAGCATTCCTGGACAGCGCTGTAAATGGGTTGCCATTGTTCTTGAGCAATTTGGGGCAAGTATTTCACCATTTCCTTTTTCACCGCTTTCGCAAATTCTTTGCGGGCATGATCCGCTTGCAGCGCACCAATGCCCAGGCTGACGAGTAGTACTCCGACGGGACCTAAAATGGCACCAAAAAAGATCGCGACGGTGGCAGTTGTGAACAGGTTGAGCAGAATGCTGCGAAAATCGAAACCGGAAACCGCCAGCGCAGCACCCGCAACATTACCCGTTGCCAGCGAGAATAAGCCCATCGCCCACTTCGCCCAACCCGGCGCATGATCATCATCCTTAGCCCCATTGGGGCGGGGTTGCAGCTTTTGACCCGTCAGCTTTTCAGTAATCTGGTCAGTCACCTCAGCGTAGGTCGCTCCATACTTGGCGGCACTATTGGACAGTTGAGCAAAGGCCGCTTTCAAGTCGGCTTCAGCCGTAGCCGTCCAGGCAAAGAATTTATCGTTGGCGTATTGTTGAAAGGCTTGTTTCGCCCCGGCTTCAAACTGTTCGCGTTTGCTTTGGCTAAGGAAGTCGAGGAATTGGAGTTGGGCGGGTTGGTAACGTAAAAAATCTTGCTCGAAGGTGGCCTCCAGTCCCAGCACGTAGGGTTTGAAGGAGTCGGCAATCTGGCGAGATTTGCGATCGCGCAGAGAGCGAATTTCATCCCGAAACTCATTACAAATTTCCGAGAGTCGGGTGAATTCGGGTTCGACCGAAATAATCCGCTGTTTCAGTTCATCCACATCTTTGTCGAGCAGGGGAATCCGGCGTTCCACCGCTTCTCGCACTCGCAGGGTGGATTGTCGCGCCAGGGTACGGGCTTGCCGAAATTCCGCGATCGCCCGTTCTTGGGTCAAAAAGGTGTTGAGTGCCGCCATAAATTCGGCAAATCCGGTTCCACTCAAATCGGCGTTGGCATCCTTCAATCGTTTCCGCAGTGCTTTGAGGGCAGAGATCTCGAAAACCCGCTCATCATACAAATCGACGCCATCCACCAGGCAGTAATCCACCAGGTTGCTGTGAAAGACTTGGCGCAATTTGCTTTCAGCTTCGGCGACTGCTGCCGCATCATCGGGATCAAGGAGACTTTCCTGCACCTGATCCCAGGCATTCACCAGGAAGAAGATCGACAATCCCCGTCCTTTAATGTAGTTTTCCAAATATCGCCGTTCCGCCAGCGTGCAGGGCTGCGTCGCCCGTAACACAAACAGAATCGCATGGCAGTTGGTGATGTAACCCAGGGACAACTCATTCCGCGCCTCGGTGTCGTTCAAGCCGGGACTGTCAACAATTTCCACGCCCTTTTGCAACAACTCCAGGGGATATTCCACTACTGCATGACTGACATCCGGGAATGCCTGCTGTTGTTGCTGTTCCAGTTGTTTCGCTTCCTCTGGGGCGATCGTATAGCGCTGCTTAAACCCGGCGAAATCAATCCGCTGCGGCGACTTGCCATCATTGAAGTGAATTGTGACCTGTTTCTCTGGCCCATATTTGAGAATGGTCAGCAATGCCGTACAGGGATTCACATCACTCGGCAGTAAGTTCTCCCCAATCAGGGCATTCAGGAAAGTACTCTTACCCCGCTTCATATCCCCCAACACCAGCAACCGAAACACGCCCTGACTCAAATTCCGACTAGCAGCCGTGAGGTCTTCAATTTCCCGTTCCAGTCCTAATTTGCCAGAAGCCTGTTCACCCGTGGCTTCTGCCTGGGTCAGAGTGCCAGCCATCAATCCTAAGGTGCTAGCGAATTCCTGGCGGACACGGGCAATGCGATCGAGGTCATGGAGGAAGTTGGAGGTGTGGAGTTTGGGCATAGGAGGGAGGGGGTAGGAGTCAGAAGAAGGCAGAAGGCAGGAGGCAGAAGGCAGGAGTGGAACCGCAAAATGTTGAGGAACTTAGGTCAAAGCCTGGTGGGGTGGGCATCTTGCCCGCCCAGGTAGGCGATCGCCAGCGAGCGTAGGACTTGATGGAACTACCTATTTCATGCAAATCCCAGGTGATTTCGAGGTTGAGTCCTTAGCGATCGCGATCGCGTTCAAAAAAGAGCTTGTAGACGACCCAACCAATGATGCCAACGATGACGAAGGTGGCGAGGAAGGTGCCGACGCGAAAGACGAT
>JAIXVO010000806.1 GCA_027482985.1 Cyanobacteriota bacterium | reverse complement strand
TTGATTAGGAGGTCGATACGACCTTCCTGATCCAGAACGGCTTCAATAACTTGCTGGATGCCTGTCGAGTCCGTCACATCCAGGGGCAAGGTCATGACGGTGTGAACCTTCAAGTCATCTATGGCCTCTAACCGTCTGGCCGTCGCGATCACCCGACAGCCCCGTCGATGGAACGCCTGGCAGAGAGCTTTACCGATGCCCGACGAACAGCCGGTGATCAGAACGACGGGAGATGACATAGCTAGTCAAAGACAGTAACAACAAAATACGTCATTGACAGTTTAATTTGCAAGTGTCTATCATAGGCCTATGAGCATGTTGCAACAGATTGCCCAGCAGCAGCCCGAGATGGTCTTAGATCGCTTCGTTGAGGTGACCAACGACCTGCTACCCCAGTTTTTGCCCGACCAGAGTTCTGGAAATCGCGGGCAAGAGCCGGTGAACCCTCGGCTGGTGCGTTACTACACGACTCAGGGATGGTTAGATAAGCCCCTCAAGCAGGGGCGCGAAGCTCGGTACACCTACCGGCATCTACTGCAATTGCTGGTGCTGCGCCGTCTGCTGGCAGAAGGCTACAGCGCCAGCTCCATCGGTAGTCTGATCGGCGGTCAGGCTGACACGGCGCTAGAAGACATTCTGCAAGGCGGCGTGCAGCTGACAGTGGAAGCGGCGAACCCAGCGCTGGCGTTTTTGTCCCAAATTCGCGATGGGCAAGGCCCGGCCAAAGGCCAACGCAGGGAATCCTCACCATCAGACCGCTCGCCCAAACGATCCGCCAATTCCGTAGGGGGAGACCTAGGTGTCTCCCCACAGCAGGCGGCATCGGCCCCCGCTACCCCACCCGCATCTCCACCCCAAGCCTGGACTCGTCTAGCGATTCTCGACGGTCTAGAACTCCACGTTCGCCAAGACTTTGTGGCACCCGCCACCGCCCACGAGCGGGATAGCCTGCTCCAGCTCATTGCCGACCATCTCGCCCACCTTAAATCCACCCAGAGGCCACCATGACCCAACCTAAACCCACTTTGCCCACCGTCGAACTGATACCGCTCCACGGGGCGATGGTCACCCAGCAGCCCATGACCCTGGATGTGCTGGTGCGAATCACGCCTCCAGCCGTCACCCTCAAGGCCGATCGCGTGCCGCTCAACCTCAGCCTGGCGATTGATCGCTCCGGCTCCATGCAGGGGCAAAAGATGCACTACGCCCGCGAGGCTGCCCGCTTTGCCGTGGAGAATTTGCTGCCCTGCGATCGCATCAGCATCGTCCTCTTCGACGATCGCATCGAGACCCTGGTGCCCAGTACCCTGGCCACCGATAAAAATACCCTGCTCGAAAAGCTCAGCCATGTCCATTCGCGGGGCTCGACGGCTCTCCACGCCGGTTGGATCGAGGGCGGGGTGCAGGTGAGTCAGTACCTCAACCCCGCTCAGCTCAACCGGGTAATTGTGCTCTCCGATGGGCTGGCCAATGTGGGGGAGACTAGACCGGATGCGATCGCCAATGACGTTCACGGTCTGGCCCAGCGCGGTGTCAGCACCACCACTCTGGGCATCGGCGACGACTACAGCGAAGACCTGCTGGCGGCGATGGCCCGCAGCGGCGACGGCAATTTCTTCCACATCGAGTCTGCTGAGCAACTGCCAACGATTTTTGAAACCGAGCTGTCGGGTCTAGCGGCTACCCTGGGCCAACGGGTCAGCCTCGGCATTGAGGCCAGCAAGGGCGTTGCGGTTATGGATGTACTGAATGACTTTGAGAAGACCGACACCCGGCGCTACAAGCTGCCCAACCTAATGGTGGGGTCGCCCATACAGGTAGTGGTGCGCTTGCAGGTGCCCGCCCTGAGCCAAAGCGGCGAACTGATGCAGGTGCGGCTGGCCTGGGATGATGCGGAACAGCCGGGTCGTCAGGTGCTACGGGCTGGGCTGGAGCTATCCCTGGTGAGTCCTGAGCAATTCAGCGATTTCCCCGCCAACCCAGCGGTGCAAGAGCAGGTGGCTTTGCTGATGGCGGCTCGTGCCCGTCGCGAAGCGGTCATGTACTCCGACCGAGGCGACTATGCTGCCGCTGGTATGTCCCTAGCCAATGCCCGGATGGAGATGGCCGCGATGGCACCCAGTGCGGCGCTGCTAGAAGAGCAGTCCATTCTGGAAGATTTAGAAGCTGACTACCAGAGTGGCAATGTGACTAGCGCCCGTAAGAAGGCGTTTTCCCAGTCCTTCAACCTGTCGCGCACGGGCAAGTCTAAGCCCCGGCGATCAATGGATTCTTAATAGGCGACGGCACTATACGGTTGTATCGGCCTGGGTATCACTACTGTGGGCCGACAACCAGACTCAGCAGTTAAAACTGCGGTTGGCTTTGCGCTATTTAGGTTTGTGCGCGATCACAAGCTGCCGCCCCTGGCTGAGACCAAGGGTGCAGCTGTAGAGCCTGAGTCTTACTAGAGCCCTGGTGTCGTCTGCTCGAAGAGAGGTTGAAAATCGGTAGTGACCACCGCTCCAGGGGTGCCCTCTGGCTTAGAAATCACGTCAAAGGCCTTTTGCTTAGACCGGGCAAAGCCTCTGACGGTGAACTGCTCAGGACGCTGCTGGAGCTTTTGGACAACTAACGCGCCTGTGCGCCCGGTTGCGCCGGTCACCAGCACTTGAAGGGGATTGGTCATCAGGGTTTAGCAAATGGCTACCTGACCCATCATGGCCTAGAGGTCGCTGCTTTG
>JAIXVO010000254.1 GCA_027482985.1 Cyanobacteriota bacterium | reverse complement strand
CTGGTGGTGCAAGAAGGGCAGCAGGCACAAGTGCAACTGGGTCAGGAGGTGATTACTAACATTCGCCAACAGACGACAGCATCACAAAACTCGA
The DNA here is from genome assembly GCA_027482985.1 of Cyanobacteriota bacterium. Taxonomy (GTDB): domain Bacteria; phylum Cyanobacteriota; class Cyanobacteriia; order Leptolyngbyales; family Leptolyngbyaceae; genus JSC-12. Next base: position 3,366 of record JAIXVO010000254.1, on the reverse strand, counting down.
CTCAGATCACGGTAGAAGTTGAAAAGGCAAACGCGGGTCTAACGTTACCTGTGCGGGTTGATCGGATTGATGACAATGGTTTTATTTCAATATCGGTTAACCCAGAAATTACTCGCCCGCAGTCAACGGTCAACATTACCTTTACCAACCAGGGCCAAACGGTGACCAACCCCATTACCCTGTTGGCGACTCGGCGCGTCCAGTCGGGACAGGTACGGATTCGAGATGGGCAAACGCTGCTCCTCTCTGGGATCATTCAGGATGAAGATCGAACGACCACCACGAAAGTTCCTATTTTGGGCGATATTCCCATCCTCGGGGCATTATTCAGACGCTCTGAAACGCAAAACTCCCGAAAAGAAGTCATTGTCCTCCTGACTCCACGAGTTCTGGATGACAGCGATAATAGCGCCTTTGGCTACAGCTATACGCCCGGTTCTGAAGTTCGCAAGATTATGCAACAACCTGCCTTTCAACGGTAACGCGATCGCGTTCCGATTCACGATTCCTCACATCCCGATCACTATTCTGGCGATCGGGTTTTGTTTTGTTTAAAAGGCTGTCCAATCCTCTACCTGTAACGATTCAATTTGCCCAAAATCAGAGTCATTGCGGGTTAAGAACATCGCCGAGGTGGTGAGGGCGATCGCGACGTGCTGCGGGGTGGTCAGGCGATCGCAAATCCAGTGTGTTGCCGAATCTTAGGATGCCGAAAACCGAGAACGATGTCTTCCTTGGGCACTCCTGCCGCTAGTAGATCAGTGGCAATCCCCTCTTCCGTGTCATCGCATTGAATCCAGATTTTGTCGTTCACTAAACTGAGGTGAATCGGGGTCGTGTGCAGATATTTGTCCTGGTTCCAGCCTACATCCAGCACTAGATAATGCCCCCGTTCATCATCAAACAGCACTTCGGACTGGTAAGGGTCGGGCAACGCATTCCGATAATCAGCATGCTCTTGCAGAAGGCGTTTAATTAAGTCTTGATAAGCAATTCGGGTAGCCATTGGGTAACCTCCCTGATTGACTGACACAACTCTGGAAACCCCAACTCTTGCGTAGGTTGGGTTAGCGATAGCGTAACCCAACAAGACCAAGACTGGCGTTGGGTTTCACGATGTTCCACCCAACCTACACAAAAGATTTGTCAGTCAATCATCTCCTCAAGTTCATCATCAAATGCGATCGCTCCCAGCGTGATGATCCCAGTACAGTTGCTCGATCGCGCTGCGTTGGAAGCGGGGCGTGTTATAACTTCCCATCAGGCGATATTCCAAATCGGCATCGCGAATCCATTTTTTGGCGCGGGCGGTGGGCACCTGCAAAATTTCGGCAGCAGTGCGGAGGGATACCCACTGATTTCCCAACCGCCGCAGCAAGACTTCATCCGATGCCGTCACAAATTCCGTCAGCAGATATTTGAGCAGGAGCCAGCAGGCTAAGGTGTCCGCTTCGGCTCGGTGCGATCGCCCCACCTCAAAGCCAAAATACTCCACCAGGTAAGGCAAACTGCGAGACGGCAAATCTGACAGCATCAACCGCGACAGCTTCACCGTACACAGTTGTTCCGCCTCATCCCGAACATAGGGCACCCCCACAAAATTGAACTCCGATTTGAGAAACCCATAATCGAAGGATAAATTATGCGCCGTCAGCACTCCCGTCGAGAGCAACGGCAAATACTCCTGCCACACCTCCCCCGATCGCGGCGCAACATCCACCATCGCCTGAGTAATTCCCGTAAACCGAGTGATCCCCGCTGGGACGGGCACCCCCGGATTCACGACATGGGTCTGATGATGCAAAATGTCATCCGTCAGCGTCGCTTGCAGTACCGACACCTCAATCACCCGACTCCAGGGCGGTCGATGTCCCGTCGTTTCCAGATCCACCACCGTAAACTGCGAGCGGCTGAGTTGCCGATAATGCTGCAAAAGTTCCGTCGATAACACGTAGACAGTCCTTGAAATCACAACAAAAAAAAGATCTCCGAGATTTTGCATCTCGGAGATCTACGGGTAAATCAAACCTTAAGCGCGATCGCCCCCGGCGGCTCCCCCTTTCACTGCCGTCCGACCGTTCTTTTCGGCACTAGGCTTGTTCCGCTTCACGGGCTTCGGCTTGGGAGCACCCGAGTCGTAGCGGAAGTTGTTGCTTTGGGGTTCCGGATCATCCCACTGATCGCCGGCTTCTTGAGCCGTCCGCATCCAGGCGGGACGAGTCTGATCGTAAGCCATCTGCAATGCTGCCGCCGCGATCGCATGGGGTTCAAACTCTTCCGACAGTTGCGCCACAATCGGCAAGAAGGAGGCCATCCGTTCGCCTGCCAGGGCTTCTTTCAACGCCGCTTGCAGTTTGTCAATTTGTCGGGCTTCAATCTGAGCACGAGTTGGCACCGACACCAGCTCTAAGCGCTGCCGAATGTGATGTTCAATATCCTTCAGCTTGCGGCGATCGAGGGGATGCACGATGGAAATCGCCGTCCCTTCCTTGCCAGCCCGTCCCGTCCGACCAATCCGGTGGACGTAGTTCTCCACACTATCGGGCAGATCGTAGTTGATTACATGGGTCAGATCATCAACGTGAATCCCACGGGCGGCAATGTCCGTTGCCACCACCCAGCGCACTTGCCGTTGCCGGAATCGGAGCAACAACCGTTCCCGCTGCGTTTGGCTGAGATCCCCGTGATACTCATCGACGCTATGGCCTGCCGCTTGCAACTGGCTCGTCAGTTCCGCCGCCGCTTTCCGGGTGCGTACAAAGATCAGTGCGGCATCCGGATCTTCCAGTTCCAGGATCGGCAGTAAGGCGCGGGCTTTCGTCCAACCACGCGGCACCATGTACACCACCTGGTTAATCCGGGTGGGAGCGGCTTTGGGTTGTTCAATCGTGACGGTGATGGGCGATCGCAGGAATTTTGTCACCAATTTGCGAATCGAGGGGTCCATCGTGGCCGAGAAGAATGCCGTTTGCCGTTCGGTGGGAGCCTGATTCAGAATCTTCTCCACGTCTTGAATAAAGCCCATGTTCAGCATTTCATCGGCTTCATCCAACACCAACCAGTTGACCTGATCCAATTTCAGATCACCCCGGCTGAGCAAATCCAGAATCCGTCCGGGCGTTCCCACAACGATTTGGGCACCCCGGCGGAGGCGTGAAATTTGGGGATCGATCGCCTGTCCACCGTACAGGGTGGCAATTTTCAGGCGGCGATCGTCGTTAAAGCCGCGAATCGCCTGACCAACTTGCAGCGCCAATTCACGCGTGGGGGTCAGGATCAAGGCCTGGACTGCCGTGGACTTCACATCGATGCGTTCCAGGATCGGCAGGGAGAAGGCAGCGGTTTTACCCGTACCTGTTTGGGCTT
>JAIXVO010000687.1 GCA_027482985.1 Cyanobacteriota bacterium | reverse complement strand
GGAGGGGTCTGAAGAGCCATGGGCCACCGAAACGATCACCCCTTTAGTCTGCCATAGACCACCAGGCCTGGAGACGCAGCAGGCCCAAAAACCTAAATCTAGCGTTAACCCGCTGGCACCAACGGTTAACCCACACCCCTACATTTATCTTTTAGAATGAAGTCAATAAATAAATCGAATGGTAAATTCTTTTTGCAAGTGCTGCTCAAAAACCAGTTCAAGTGAACTATTATTTAGAACGTAATGGTTGGCCTCTTTCAGGTGCTGCACTATGGCTTCCTTAACGATTCGGCCAGGTTCACGGGTACGGCTTAAGGGTCAAGACGACCACATCCCTGACTTTGTCGTGGTGCGATGCGATCGCGATCGCTTCTGGATCCGGCAGCAGGACTGGGCCCCAGGCGCTGAAATCAACGTCAGCTTTAAGCAGCTTTTAGTCCCCCCCGAGGTCGGCTCCACCTTGCCCCTGGCCCTGGTCAAACAGGTCAAAGCCGCTGGGCTGCTGGCCCACCACGGCGACCATCGCGCTGGCGACAACGTGGTCTACCTAGATGCCTACCGCCGTCGCCATGTTCCCGGTGGTCACTAGTGCAGAAAGGCAGAAGTAAGGTATTTCTCGAAAAGAGTTTCCTGCTGTTGGGTTCCGCTCCGCTGCACCCAACCTACGAGAACCCCAATTTTTAGGCTTGACGCTGTACTAGGTTATGGGGCCCATAGTTGTGGCCCTAGGGTGCTAGGATGCAGGTCTGTCGGTTTTAGCGGGAGTCAGCCGCTAAAGGAAACGGGGAAAGCGCAGTGAAAATCTGCCACTGTCCCGCAGCTGTGAGGCGATTTTAGATTGGCGATTTTAGGGTTTGGATGGCATACATCCGAAATCTAAAATCCAAAATCCAAAATTTCCCAAGTCAGAACGCCCGCCGATGGATGTTCCCCTCATATTCCATCTGCGAGGTACAGATGACTGCTTATAGTCTTTGGTTTGCCCTGGGGCGTTGTTTCCCTGGGCTGAGGATTTTGGCTGTCTGCGGTGGCGTCGGGTAGTCGCCATGCGTGCAGAGGACAGTGTGTGGCAGGGCTGCTTTGGTAACTGGAAGCCCCTGTTCATTCGTGAATACTGGTTGCCCATTGGTCACCTGGCCTGGCAGGGATTTTTGCGCCAGGGTCAGGGCATGGTGGTGTGCGAGGTGCATGCCGCCACCGCCACGGTGGACTGGAGCCGGACGGCGGTGCCCTACACCGCCCGCTTTGTGCCCCAGGCGGATCTCTCAACCTGTTGGCGAGATCTAGGCTTAGCCGCCGATCAACAAGACGCCGTAGCCGATGCCATTGCCACCTACGATCCCGCCCAGGACGCGGTTTTGCTGCTGCTCGGCGACTCACACCCCTACATTTCTTGCCTAAAAGGCTGGGCCGTGCCGCCGCCGGAATGCTCTCGCCAGATGGGCGATCGCACCGCCGAGTTCACCTACACCCCATCCCCGACCTGAATTTTGAATTTTGAATTTTGAACTTTGAACCACCCCTCCCCCATTCCCATAACCCCCATGACCCCACCACCCACCCTCCTGGTCTGTGCCCTGTGCAAATTTCCCGCCGCTGAGGCTGGGGTAGACGGCACGACCGGCGGGCAATACTTACTCGATCAGCTCAGGGAACAGTTGAGTGAGGGCATTGCCCTTCAGCCGGTGCGCTGCATGGCCGCCTGCGATCGCGCCTGCAATGCGGCCCTCACCGCCCCCGGTAAGCTCACCTTTATTTTGAATGGGCTGTCGCCCCACCAGTCGGCCCCGGAGCTAGCTGAATTTTGCCGCCAGTACGCTGAGGCGGAGAGCGGCAAGGTGCCCTACGGGCTGCGATCGCCCGCCATTAAGCAGGCCACGGCCTACGTGCTACCGGCGTTGGTGGCTGAGCCACCGGCGATCGAGGTGGCGGGCTGAGGAACGCCTGGTTGATCGTTGGGCAGAGACGGCGCAGACACGGGGCATGCAACCGGTGGAGGGCAGACACGCGGGTCTGCCCCTACGGGGTGACGATTTCAAATTCTATCCCAAAGGCCTGGGCTAAACCGCAGGTCTGGTGATCGGTGACATTCGTGTCGCTGAGCTCCAGGTTGTAGAAGCTGACGGTGGGGTGGCTGAAGTACGGCCCGGCGTGCCAGGTGCCTAGGTCTAGCTTAATGAAGCAGTGGCCGGGAATGTGAAAGGCCTGAATGGCTTGGGGGTTGGGCTGGTTGGCTGGCCCAGGGGGAGCCACGGCCATCAGCCAGTCTTTGCCCTCCAGCGATCCTAGGCACTGGGTGCAGCGCTGGTGCCGGGTGATGGTGCGAAACCGGGTGCCCTTGTGCTCTAGGGTCATGATGTAAAAGCGGGGAATGCCGCCATCGAGCTGGAGCTGGGCGTCGTTGGAGCCAAAGCCAGCGCCGTCGGCGCTGGGAAAAATAACCTGGCCGAAGGGAGCGAAGGAGTCTGGGCTAATGGGTTGGGCCGTGAGTTGGTGCAGGGTGAGGGGGGGAGCCATGGCAGGAAGTTCCTCTAGAACGTCGGTACAGAACCCGGTTTCTCGGCTAGAAGGCCAGTCATCGAACATTGCCGATTATCATAGAGCTACTGCCTCAAGGCTACCGCCATGACAGCTTCTCAGCTTAGCTCTCCCCAGCCCTGGCTTTAGGGAGGTGAAGCGGTGGCCTGGTCTGCCCTGTGGTCTGTGCGGTACCCCCACTCTTTTGACTAGGCTGGTGCGCTACCAGACCTCCGAGGTCTTAAAGACCTCGGAGGTCTGGTTGGGAACGCTAAAGGCATGGTGCATCCGGTCATTCTCCATGCCGCGTCGAGATCTCCCGTTCCAGCCAGGGCATTACTACCATCTTTACAATCGCGGCAACGATCGCAACCTCATCTTCTTTGAGCGAGAAAACTATCTGCACTTTTTGCGGTTGATCCGCCGCTATTTAATCGATCAAACGCTGGATGTGGTGGCCTATTGCTTGATGCCGAATCACTATCATCTGTTGGTGCAGTGTAAAACCAGTGCCCTGTCTGGGGCGATGATGCGGCTATCGGTGGCCTACACCAAGGCGATGAATCGACGCTACAACCGGGTGGGGGTGGTGTTTCAGGGCCAGTTTCAGGCGATTGCGGTGGATAGTGATGAGTATCTGTACCATCTGACCCGATACATCCACGTCAACCCGGTGAAAGCTGGGCTGGTGGCCCAGCCCCAGGATTGGGAGTTTTCTAGCTATTTGGACTATGCGGGGCTGCGATCGGGCACTTTGCCGAAGCTGGATGTTGTTCGGCAGCAGTTGACGTCTGAAGCGGCGTATCAGGCGTTTCTGAAGCCCGATGATCGGCATCTACCGGCCATGACCCAAGATCTTGCGACGAATCTGAAAGCCCTCATGTTGGATGAGTAGCCTCTAGCCTAGACCTCCGAGGTTTTAAAAACCTCGGAGGTCTGGAGGAAGAGTACCTCGGCGGCATCGGCGTAATTGAGGGCGGGGTCGTCGGCTAGGGCGGGGTCGCGGGAGCCGTTGAGGATAGCGACCATGGCCTGGATGAGCTGCTTGAAGGATTTGACCGTTGCCAGATTATGATGCGAGGGTCAGCTATTCTCTGCGAGGTAGCTCAAGAAAGAATTAACCCCCAATAGCTGTATGCCGTGATTTTCCATGGCTGATCTCAAATCGTTGTCCGCTCTTAGATCATTGTCTCCCGAGACAATGACGCTGGCTGCTCCGTCAATCGCAGTCGCTAGCACTGGCAAATCTTTAAGATCTCGACAGTTGGGGGGAATGGTTTTCACGGTGATCCAAATTGAGCGGTGCTTGAGCTGGCGCTCCAATCGTTCTGCTTGGTTGGGATCAATGCGCTGCATCAACCGGGGACGATGCCAAACGTCGTGGAGTTCATCAAACAGAGGCTGACTCATGATGAGTTGAAACTGGTCTGCATTGAATGCGGCTAATACAGGCAATGTGGTTCGCCCCCTCAGCAAAATGCGAATCCAAACATTGGTGTCAATGACAGCGCGCAAGGTCATGCTTGATGGGGCCGTTTGCGCACCGCCTCAATCTCGGCCATGATGTCGTCGTCAGTAACGTCGTCTGCGGGCGGCTGGGCATAGAGTTCTTCCAGCAATGCTGTTAGGTCGGAGCGCAGATCTAATTCAACCAGAGCGTTAGCGACCTGAGCCCGCTCTTCTGGCTCAAGTTGGCGAACGGCCTGAATCAGTTGTTCTAGCGTAATCGGGACTGAAATCATTGCGGTTCAGAAGCCTGTGTTCTTTGATTGTAGGCGTTGGAATGCTGCCCGGTGGCGCTCCTGCGCCCCGATCTAGACGACGCGGGAGCGTCTGGGGAGGCGTCAGCGGCTTTAGACCTCCGAGGTTTTCAAAACCTCGGAGGTCTGGAGGAAGAGCACCTCGGCGGCATGGTCGTAATCGAGGGCGGGGTCGTCGGCTAGGGCGGGGTCGCGGGAGCCGTTGAGGATAGCGACCATGGCTTGGATGAGCTGTTTACGGGAGTCTGGTGTGTCTGGATCGCTGGTGAGCTGCTCGAACAGCGACTGGATTTCATCGGTCTGTTGC
>JAIXVO010000295.1 GCA_027482985.1 Cyanobacteriota bacterium | reverse complement strand
ACCCCACAGTTTGATGGTTTTATCAGAACCAGCCGTTGCTAGCTTGGTACCATCGGGGCTAAAGATGACGGTCGTGACGGGTGCTCGGTGACCGTCAATGCGATTGTGCTGATGAATGCTTAACACCACATCTTTCAGAATGGCATCAGCTTGCACATTGGAATCCGGATCAACCCGTCGCCACTGCTGTAGCTGACGCTGGGCACGAATGGCCTCCAATATAGATTCAAAGGATTGGTTAGACGCAAGTAGGGCTTCGGAGGTGCGCCCAATGGAACGGGCTTCGCTCAGAGATGCCATGCGATATTGAGACTGGGCGAAAAATCCGAGCCCGATGGCAATCATCATAGCTAGGCTGACAACCCCCAGTAGCACTCGCTGTCGCCTTAAGCTCCGCCGTTGCTCCAGGTTGTGCTGGTGTTCAACCACTAGGCGGATCTCTACTTCTTGCAACCGGGTCGCTTCCATTTTGGCGATGGTTTCCTGTCGGTCTAATTCTTCGCTGGCCGCCAGAAAGCGATAGTCTAAATCGCTCAGGCTTTGGTTCTGAGCCCAGCGCTGCATGTCTTGCAGGGCCTGCCCCCGCAGCAGCCACGACTGATCGCTACCTTGAGAGGCAACCCAGGCATTTAAAGCTTGGGAATAGGGGCGCAGGCTGTCTAGCTGGGTTTGAATCCAGGATGGGGAAAAGATGGCTTGGTAAATTGGGTTTTTGACCCGTAGCTTGCCCTGCCGCTGGCTGACTAAGCCCGACAGCAAGAGTTCGGTTTGTTCTGGGCTGCCGTCTATGGCCATGCCACCCTGCCGTAAAATCTGCTGATACAGCCCCAGTAATCGCCCGGCTCGCAACTCATCAGCCAAGAGCCGATTGCGAATCGTGCGCAGGTGTTCTGGATTATCCTGGGTTTCCCAATCATCGATGAGCTGCGATCGCACGATTTCCTCAACCCAGGCCGCTTCCGCCCCCGGCGGCAGACTCAGGTCAGAGGCCGCCGCATCCTGGGTCAAGAGGGCGACTGTCTGGCAGAGCTTTTGGGTCATCAACGGCTGCCCCCCCGTCCACGCCAGGATGGCTTTGAGGATAGTCTCCGGGTTATTCACCCGATCTTGAAAGCCCGCCAGCAGGGGTTTAGCTTCGTTGAGGTGAAAGTCTTGGAGGTCAATGGCGCGACCAATGTTAAAGGGGGTGCGCTTGCGATCGCGAATCAGGTCAGACGGAGTCGCCACCCCAAACAAAACCCAGGTGAGCCGCCCATAGGCTGGGTTGTGGAGCCGCTGCTCGTGGCAGGCGCGAATAAAGGCAAAAAAGTCATTGACAGGAAAACTCAGGCTGAGCAAGCTGTCGATTTCATCGACGAAAATAAACAGCCGGGTCTCAGGCATCTGGGCCAAAATCTGATCAATCAACAGCCGCAGTTGTTGCACCATTGGCAGGGTTTCCCAGGTCTGCCAGTGGGCTTTCACATCCACTTGGCCCAACAGATTCAAGTCACGCAGCAGTTCTAACATCACACCGCGATACCACTGCTGATGCGAAACCTGCTCGCTCCCCAACTGGGTCACATCCACATAGGCGCAGCGATGGCCCAGCTGTTGAAGCTGCCGCTGGGTCTGCGTCCGCAGGCTCGATTTACCCATCTGGCGGGCATTGAACACATAGCAAAATTCTCCCGCTAGCAGCGCCCCATAGAGTTCCTGGTCGGCCTGGCGCACCACATAGGTGACCGCATCGGCGGCTAGACTGCCCCCGACCTGGTAGGGAGACTTAACCATGGTGACTGCCTAGACGCAGGCTAAAATATTGCCGAAACAGTTCACACCGCAGACTGGCCTTCACCCCCTCCAGCTCAACCAGCCCTAAGCCTTCTAACTGTTCAGCCACTTTTGGGTTTAGACCGATGGGCTCAGTGGCCAATACAACCTGGTAAAACGCATCCATTAAGGTGTCATCTCGTTGTAGAGCCCGCCAGAGGCGGTGCAGCTCCTCGCGAAAGATGCCGTGGTTACTGGCCGCATCCTGAAGCAATTGGGCCAAGGTGAGGTGGCCTGACCGCAGCCAATAGAACGCCAGTTGTAGTAAATAAGGATGCCCCCCGACCAGATTGAGCAAGGGTTGAAGGGTGCCAACATCGCCCATGCCCAGGCTATGCAGGTCATAGCGCTCGGCTAAAGCGCTGATCTGGGCCGGGGTGAAATGGGGCAAGTCTAACGGCAGCCCGACATTAAACGGGGATTGATTGATCTGGAGGGGCAGATCTAACTCGGCCACATAGGCCATTATCAGCCGTAACTTTTGCCAATCATCCCTCACTCTGGCCTGCTCGTACCACGACCGCAGCATAGAAAAAAAATTCTGGGCAATGGGAGGATAATGAACCAGGTGATGTACAGTATCGATCGCTACCACAATTGGGCCTTCAACCTGGCTCAGAACATGTTCTTGCAGATGGGTGGTGCAGCTCAGCTTACTGCCCGCACTGTCGAACCAGTAGGCGTCAAAATTACAGCCTAAGGTTAATTGTTGACCAATCGTCCAGGAAAACCAACGCAGAAATTGATCCACATCGCCCAACGCGTTAGCATCCGCCTGCCGGATATCCACAAAAACTGTTTTCATGCCAGCCTGGTGCGCAACCCCCATCACATGGTTGATTAACGAGGTTTTACCCATGCGCTGAGGCGCTTTAATGCGCACTAAGGATCCCGGTTGGTGGAGAGTGGACAGAGCCAGATCTTCAACCGGCGATCGCTCAATATATAACGGCGAACCGCCAGCCAGCGGAGACCCCGGAAACTCTAACTTTACAGCTGCATTCCCGCTTTGAGCAGGAGCATAGGCAATGGGGCTTGCTAAGACAGAAACTTCAGCAAGGATGAAGCGCAGCCTTTTTTTGGTAACCGGATAGCCCAATTTCTCTGATAGCAAATGCCAAAGATGAGACCCGGTATCTTTGAGATACCCCTCTTCGTATCCCGTATCCAGGGCCATCTCCCGGTATAGTTTCTCATTCCACGTCTGAGAAAATACAAGCTCCTCAATATAGCTCAGCTGCCTAGGCGCAAGAATTTGCCGAACGATATTGATAGCTTTTTGGACTTCCATTATGTATGGTGGGGGCTAAACAGGCCTAGGTAGACACAGAGAGTATTATGGCACCCGCTCCAAGCACCACAAAATCAAGCCTTTGGGCATCAAGACTGAAGTCCGTGATTCCCAGAGTTTTGTTCTTTGAGCATAGCACCCGAATTTCTACCCACGAATTCCTCGACTGACTTCTCAACGGCCCGATGTTTCAGCGATCGCCACTCCACCTGATTGAGTTGGCTGCACTTAACTGTTCTGGCCAGTTCGCGTTTCCTCAGCTAGGGAGACGCCAGCAGGTCGAGGTGAATTTTTT
>JAIXVO010000622.1 GCA_027482985.1 Cyanobacteriota bacterium | reverse complement strand
CGGGTTCGTCGGGTTCGGAACTGGTGGGTAAGGAATAGCCCTGGATGTCTTCTGGGAAGCCTAACCGCTGTAGATTTCCGGCCTGGTCGAGAATCATGCCGTAGGTTTTGCCCGTTTTGGGTGAAATTCGCATCACTCGTCCGATTTGTTGATGATGCAGGGCGCGGGATTGAGTGGGACGCAGGAGTAAGCCAACTTCCACACTCGGTTCATCAAAGCCAATGCTGATCACGTTGCAGGAGGTCAGTACGAGGATTTTGCCATCCCGCAGGCTTTTGTACTTCAGGTGCCGTTGTTTGATGGCTGTATTGCCATCTACCGTATCGGCGGGAATGCCTGCCGTCCGAAAGGCTTCGGCGACGTGCTGGGCGTGTTCTACATCCACACAAAAGGCGATGGTGCGGCGATCCGGGGCAATCCGTTGCCATTCTTCGACAATCCGCTCGACCAGTTCCGGGCGATCGCAGGCTTGTTTCAACTGGCGTTCATCAAAATCACCCGCCACCGTGCCGACATTCGACAGATCCACGCCTTCCCCAGTGGGCATCCCATAGTATTTCATCGGTGCCAGGAAGCCCATGCGCTGGAGTTCTGATGGCACTGGGGAGGAGACGAGGGTTTCCATGTGGTCGCCCAACTGCTCTTTACCCAGGCGGTAAGGCGTTGCCGTGAGTGCCAGATGGACAGCTTTTCGGTGGGTTTCGTAGATTAATTGCTGCCCCACCTGGCTAAAAACAGTGGTGTGGCCTTCGTCGTACAGCACCACATCGGCGTGCCAGGTTTGCCACCAGGTACGCTTTAACATGGTTTGGACACTGGCAATCTGAATCGGTGCCTCCGGATCTTCCCGCCATCCCGCTTTGATGAAGCCACAGGGCAACCCAAAGGCTTTCATTTTGTCGTAGGTTTGTCCCACCAGCACATCCAGATGCACCAGAAAGAGCAGTCGATAGCCCCGCGATCGCGTATCCGCACAAATCTTCCCAGCGATCACCGTTTTTCCGGCTCCCGTTCCAGCAACGATCGCGACCCGTTGATAACCCTCACTCAACTTGCCATACAAATCCTTGATCAACTGGAGTTGATACGGTCGTAGCGTCGGTGGTTTAACTGGTGATTCAGGCGAAGGAGACGTAGACATAGCAAAAAAGAGCCAAAGCGACGCTGCGTAATAAAACTGTACTATGCCACAACTACCGACCGCCCATCACCCTTCTTCCCCCATCCCCCATCCCCCATCACCCATCCCCCACTACCGATTACCCATTACCCATCACCCATCACCCATCACCCATCACCCTTCTTCCCCCATCCCCCATCCCCCATCCCCCATTACCCATCACCCATTACCCATTACCCATCACCCATTACCCATTACCCATCACCCATTACCCATCACCCGTTACCCTCCCCTAAATCAACCCCCAACGATCGCAGTCTTTCCGCCAATCGCTCTGCCCGTTGCCGTTCGGCTGCTGCCTGTTGTTCAGCGACTTCTGCCCGTTGGCGTTCGGTTGCTGCCTGCTGTTGGGCGACTGCTGCCTGCTGTTGGGCGACTGCTGCCTGCTGTTGGGCGATCGCCTGGCCTTCGGCTCCGGTGGGAATGGGTTGACCGTCGCGATCGCACCACCGCAGCCAAACTCTCGTCACCGCTTCTTCAAATTCTCCCGACCAGAGCATGAGTCCAATGCCAACGCCATCCAGCCAGATGAATTCGCCTGGGGCTTGCATGCCTGTGGGGGGAGTGAGTTCGGTGTAATGGCCACCCGCGATCGTCCAAACTCGCAGCATCGCGCCATTCAGATTGGCTGCGTCCTGAATTTGTAGGAGGGGATCGAAGACCACATAGTAAGGGACATGGATCTGGGCGTAAATGTCTTTCTTGGACTGCGTTTTCCCCTCCTGCTGTCCTTTCCGACTTAAGCCAACCTCATTCCCTTCCTGATTGGACACCACTTCGATACAGACATCCGGCACCTTGCCAAACTCCCACACAAAATAGGAGCGGTTGCGCCGTTCTGAGTAGTCGTCAGCCCGCTGCACGCCCAAGCTCAGTAACGCATCCGGCACGACCGGATCGCCTTTTAATTTGTAAAACAGCCCGACGTTCGCTTCCGCCAGAAATGGGGCGGGCAAGGCTTGACTGCTATACAGCGGCTCGACCAGTAAGCGTTGTTGTTGCGCCGACTGAAAATTGTCCACGGGAGTATCATCCTCAATCACCAGGTGGCTGATGTCCAGCTCCGTGACAATGACATCAGACTCTTCGGAATTCAGAAGTTGTTGCGAGGTCATAGGCAATGCCAGAACAACGTAGTTCCATGGTAATGGAAGGTAGGAGGCAGATGGCAGAGGGCAGGAGGTAAGAGTCAATGGAGCGCTAGCGGGCGATCGCTATCGCCAAACCCGAACTCCCATCACATCAAAGTGAAAATCATAAGTCCAAACAGGTTGTCCTAGGCGTTGAGAGATGGCTGCTGTCGTTGCATCACATCAGGTAACCGTCTGATCGGGTAATCGGTATAACTGTTGAATCGCGAGTTCATAATCCGCGGCAATCGGATAGATCAATTCTGCACCCGCTGAGATTTCTTGAATAAAGCGTAGTCCAACCTGAATGCCCAATCGTTTAAGGATCAAATTATGGGTTTCTAGAAGCACAGGATAGGGCACGATCGCAACTAAATGCTCGATCTCTAAACGTTGAACCGATTGCAAAGCTTGCATGTGATACTGATCGCTTGGATCGTAAGCCGCATAAAGCGGTCCGGTATCTGCAATTATTCCTTGCAAGTGGGAGTTTCCAGATCTAAATTAGCTAAAACGCGATCATGTTCGATGGCGGTACTAATGTAGCCACTGCCCTGATTCGCTGGAGTCACGTGGAGGCGTTTCGGTGCGGTGGCAAAATAACCTTGAGTCGCCAAAAAAGTCTGTAGTGCAGTTTGGATGACTGCTGGCACAGAGGGAGAGTCGGGGTGTTGTTCAATGTAGGCGGTGATCCCCTGCAAAAGTTCATCTGAGAGTTCAGTCGTAATCGTGGTCATGAAGTTAGTCT
>JAIXVO010000833.1 GCA_027482985.1 Cyanobacteriota bacterium | reverse complement strand
CGGCGGCGCGATCGCCCTGGGTCAAGATCGGTTGCAGTCGCACCTGTCCGACTGTGTAGACGGCCACACAATCTTGATCAAATTTCCCGCCAACGGCTGCCCCCGGCCCCGCGAAATCGACATAGAAAGGTTTGACCAGGAGTAACCCGCCCTTGGTGTCGGGCGCGATCGCCCAGACGGTGCCACTGGTGATCCGGTGTAAAAGTACGGCTTGTTGGGAAGATGGGGGGCAGAGGGCTTGGGGTGAAATGGATGACAGCATAAACGCAACAGGGTAGATGGACTTGCAACTAAACAGCCATCTGTCACCTGTTCCAGTTTTATGCAAGCCGCCTCAATTTCTTACCCATCTTGTTCCAGGTCGGCTAATGCCTGGATGGCGAGCAGTAACTCTTCTTCCTGGGTTTCAAAGTCGGCTTCTTCGACCTCGCCCATGTCAAAGGCGAGTTGGAGGGAGAGGAGCTGTTTTTGCAGATTTTCTTTGACATCCAGTTCAGCGTCTACCCGTTCTTGAATTTGGCTGGCGATCCAGGTGATGCCGTTGATGGGAGCCGTGAGGGGGGCGAGGAGCAGATTCAGCATAATTTAGTTCAATGCCTCCATTTGGGCAAAGTTAAACGGGGCGGTGAAATTGTTGTAGCGAATCTTTAAGCGACCGGCGAAGGTGGCATCGATCGCCTCGACTCGTTCGGCAAACGTCGGTTCGTCTTCCCAATCGATCAGGTAGGCCGTGTTGTAAATCATGGCTTCGGTCATGGGAGCGTTTTCGACGATCTCGCTGGCGAGGGGGCTGAGGGCAGTGTGAAAGGCGGTGATGATTTGTTGTTTGCGGGCTTGCAGCGATCGCTCAATGGTTTGCCCAATGGAAACGACTTCCTCCATGCTCAGGCTTTTTCCTTCCAAGTTGTCGCGTTGGGCTTTGAGGGTGGGATTTTCATCCAGCAGCAGTTGCAGTTCGTGATCCTGTTCCCAAAACACTTTGACGCTGACTTCTCGCTTGCCCTCTAATTTGGCAAAGAGTTGGTGCAGGCTGGTGTGGTAGGGCTGGGTGAGTTGGGCGGCGACAGTGTCCCAATCCTGGATGACGAGGCCAAATTGTAATGGCAGGAGGGTGCGGTGGCCGGCGTGCATGGCCTGTTCTAGCACTTTTTCGTGGCCTAAAAGATTTTTCCGGCTAGCGAGATATCGTTCTTGTTGGGCTTCTGAGTAGAGGAAGGTAAAGCCATCCAGGATGTGGGGCTGGACGGGTTGTTTATCTAAGCCTTCGAGGGCTAGGTCAGCTAGATTCAGGTCGGGAAAAATGCCGTATAAATAGAGTCCGGTAGTCATAAGGGGGCGATGGATGTCAACGATGGTGCTAGCGTTCCCCAAGTTGAGGCAGATCTCCCACTGCGGAAGATGCCAATTTTGCCGCCCTTATCCTAAAAACAGCTCCCAACGGGTGAAAGCTTTTGAAGTTGAGCTGCTCTGGCTCCCAATGGGCGACCTTGTATACCCCAGTCTGGGAGTAGCGCGAGTCTCTGGTTAAAGACAGGATTCTGGGCTTGGGTGGCAGCCCCGTTCGGCTGAGCGCTCACGTCGAAGCCCAAACCCCCCGAATTCAGGGTTTTTGCATTTGAGAACTGACAAAACTTGTCTCGTGTTCTCAAATGCAAAACGGCTGCGTCCCCCGAACCCCCTCCAGAGGGCAACGCTGGGGCTTCGCAGCCAGACTACGGTGGCGACGTTGTTGAGATATCCCCTAGAGATGATCAACGTATTGTGGAAGGAGAGCAACCCTTAGATAGAAATTTCGGTTGAATAGAGATTTGTGTGCACGATCGCCCAATGAGAGAAGCGGATGGGGGATGAGGGCGATTCTTGCAACTATGAGATGTCCGCTCTTGCATGGCTGTCGCCCCAAATCACCCCAGACCGTCTCAAAATCGGAGGAAAGAAAGATGCTCAGTTCAGGGCATTGGCAGTACAACTGAGGAAATTGCATCAGGAGTCTGACCGATGTTCCAACCAATTGCCATTGCCAGTCTCGTGACGGCTAGTGTTTGCGGGTTTGCGACTGTCACTCTCGCGCAAGCGGATGCCTTATCTCCTTCGCCAGCTCAACTGTTGGGTGTGCAGGAGCGATCGATTCAAAAAGACTTTAAAGCGAACCGAGCTGTGACTTCGCTGGAACCCAGTCAATCTGCCAGTATTGCCAACCCGAATGGGCGAGTGTTGTATCGCATCGATCGCAATACTCGCGTTTTGATTGGTCCGGCTGGAAGTGCCCCGACGACAGCTGATTTTTCTACCCAGGCGCAACAGGGAGATAATCGGTTGCAGTTGCTCCATGACCTGGAAGAATAGGATTAGTTCATCAATGGTTGGAAGGGCATGGATAAGCCACTGGATGAAGCGCGATCGCGAGACTTAGCACAAGAGGTCAAAAGTAAACCCAAAGCGCCGTTTGAAAACGCCCATCGTGGTGCCTTAGCCACGAAATCGGCAGTGTATGTGCAAGGGTTCGTGGCGTTTGCGGGTCGTCGCTGTATTGTGCAGGAACACGCCTGGTTAGAACTGGAAGAGTGTTTACTTGATCCATCCCTGCCCTTCCTCAAACAAACGCCCGAAAATCTCCACTATTTTCCGGCTCAACGGCTGACGGTGAAGGAACTGAAAGCGGCGATCGAGGAAGCCAAAGAAGATTATCCCGATGATCCGCCCCTGCCGATCTACGGCACTAGTCCCTATGAGTATTACGGGGATGTAATGCTGGGCGGTAAAGAATATCAAGCGGCTCATCAAGCAGCGCAGGCGAAGTGTCGGGAGTTGAAGCAGAAGGGAGAGTGACTCCTAGCTTCCTCCCCCCTGCAACCGCCGCATTTCCCCCTGCGTACTGATCGCAATTTGCAGGGCTTCGTTCAGGAGTTGTCCCTGTTCGCTGGCTTGATCGCTGACCTGTAAAGCCGTCAAGGCGGAAATGTTGTTGTCAAATAGCACGGCATTGTTGGCGATAAAGTCCTGGTTATCTCGCAAAATGCGTTCGGTTTTGAGCGCTCTGACGAGATCTTCGCGGGTTAACCACAGGGCTTCTAAGACGCGATCGCGATCCTGGATCGCCACACTGGAATTGCCGACATCTTCCAGCTGATCATTAATGTCGATCGCTTTGACCATCAAGTTAAATTGCTTGACATCGGCTAATAGGTGGCGCAGCGGCGAGGTGATGGTGTGATTCAGCCAGTGCCAGCGTTGATAGATGGCGGTCAGGCAGGCCAAGCCGAGGCTGATAGAGAAATGTGCGATCCAGGGCAGGGTGAGGGGAGTGGTGGCGGTTAGGACAAAAAGGAGGAGAGCGATCGCGCCATAATTCACGGCGAAGTAGCCCAAACTCAGCCAACCGACGCGCATCCAAAAGGGCGCAAAAATATGCCGGGGCGCAAAGCCAATCAGCCGTCGCAGTTCCCCTCGGGTAATTTCTAAGCCCTCCAGATCGGGTCGCATATCGTCGTTCTAAATCACCATAGCCACCACCATAGAACACGAGCGGGCAGAACGTCAGGACAAGCGGTGAACCCCCTTATGGCTCGGCTTCGGTAAATCCCAAATAACCACGGGGCGTAATCATCCAATCGGCGTGGGTGCGGGTACTCTGATTGCCGATCAGAACGGTCGTCAGCATGTCGATCGGATGGGTCAGGCATTCCGCCAGGGTGGTGAGGATGATCTGTTCATCGGTGCGATAAGCGGCGCGGACGATCGCCACGGGGGTTTGGGGATCGCGATACTGCAAAAAGATTTGTTGGGCGGTGGCGATTTGCGTCGTCCGAGTTTGGGATTTGGGATTGTAGAGGGCGACGACAAAATCGGCTTGAGCGGCGGCAGTGAGGCGAGTTTGAATGACTTCCCAAGGGGTGAGTAAGTCGCTCAAGCTGATGGCACAAAAGTCGTGCATTAACGGGGTGCCGACGCGAGAAGCGGCAGCTTGGAGGGCAGTAATTCCCGGCAGCACTTGGACTGTCGGCGTTTTGCCATCCCAGCCCGTCACCTGGAGTTGTTCCATGACTAGCCCCGCCATGCCGTAAATCCCGCAGTCGCCAGAAGACACCACAGCCACGGATAATCCCCAGTTGGCGAGGGCGATCGCCCGTTCGGCGCGTTGGCGTTCCTGGGTGATGGGCAAGGTTTCGATGATTTGTCCCGGTCGCAATAGGGAGGTGATCAAATCAACGTAAAGAGAATAGCCAATCACGACATCGGCAGCAGCGATCGCGGCTTTGGCGGCGGGGGTAATTTGATCCAGTCGTCCGGGACCCGTGCCCACTAAAGCCAGATGCCCGACTCGCCCCGTGTATTCCTGGGGGGAACTGGCGACGGCGATCGTCACGGCTCCCGGTTGGTCAGCCACACGGACAATTTGTTTGGGGATCAAGAGTTGGGCGGGAGCGTCTGCCTCGACTGGAGTTTGAGCCGCCAGCAGCGCCGCCGCTTCCG
>JAIXVO010000089.1 GCA_027482985.1 Cyanobacteriota bacterium | reverse complement strand
CGGAACGGCTCCCCAGATCGATGACCGCCCGATCAACATGCCCTTTGTGGGAACGGTCGATATTGCGATTTTTGTGACCCTGCGCTCGGTCCTATTGGATACGGCCCTAATGGAATATGTCCCTCAAAATTCTGGGCTGGCTCGACCGATTCATATTGTTGCCCCTAAGGGATGTCTGGCCAATCCGATTTATCCGGCTCCGGTCATTGCCCGGTGTTGTCCTGGTAATATTGTTGCGGATACGTTGATGAAGGCCCTGGCCCAGGTGGCTCCCCAGAATGTCAGCGGCGGGATCGGCAATATTAAAGTGGTGTCCTACAGTGGGGCGCTGGACGAAGATTATTGGGTGTATATGGATATCACCGAGGGAAGCTATGGGGGCCGCTATGGCAAAGATGGCATGGATGGAGTCGATACGCTGTATGCGAATACCCGCAATAACCCGATTGAAGATATTGAAGCCCATCTGCCGCTGCGGGTCACCCGCTATGAGTTGATTGAAGATGCCAGTGGTGCTGGCAAATGGCGCGGTGGATTGGGGTCGATTCGAGATATTCAATTTTGCTCACCGGGACAGATGTCTTTAGAAGGGGAAGGAAATAAGTATGCCCCCTGGGGGATTTTTGGTGGGCAGGATGGCACACCCGGTGGCGTCCAGATTTTGAACCCGGATACCGATGAAATCCAGATTTTACCGTCTAAGTTTCCTTGTCGTAAGACCCAACCGGGTGATACGTTACGGACGATTAGCCCTTGTGGGGGTGGGTATGGTGCGCCGCTTGAGCGAGATCCGGCTCAGGTATTAGAGGATGTTTTAGATGAGTTTTTGACGGTTGAGTCAGCGCAACGAGACTATGGGGTGGTGATTGATCCGGGCAAGCTGGTGATTGATGGGCAAGCGACAGGTTCTCTACGAAAACAGATGAACCGCTAACTTTGTCATGAAATAGAATATACCGATTGATCCACTGTACGTAAGTTTACTCAGTACGGCAGGAGTCAGGGCGTGGACACCGCCCCACGGGTCGTCTGGCTCAGTGATGGTGGGTGAGGGCAGTAGCGAGTGCGCGCATTGCTCTTTGAAAACAAGTCAAGCACTGCCTGACGGATTTAGTTTTTCAGCAACATCACAAACCGTATTGGCATAAATGGCTAGCTGGGCACGGTTCCGCAGGTTGAGGCGATTGAACAGGTGAGTGACGTGAGTTTTAACAGTGCCTTCCGAGATGTAAAGCGATTGGGCAATATCCCGATTGGTGTAGCCTAGACCAATCAGTTGCAAGACTTCTTGTTCCCGTGGGGTAAGGTTGGGCATCGTGGGAAGCTTTGGTTTCGCAACGGTTGCTGAAGCGGCTACCGTTTCAGCAAACTTTTCCAGTAAACCAGGACCGAGTTGGGCATAGCCCTGGTAGACGGCGCGAATTGCCTGCGCCAGCTCTTCAGAGGGCATATCTTTCAGCAAATACCCTTTGGCACCGGCACGAATGGCATCGGCAATATATTGAGAATCATCAAACGTACTCAGCACTAACACTTTGACCTGTGGATATTGCTGGCAGATTTTGCGGGTTGTTTCGCGTCCATCCATGACAGGCATTCGCACATCCATCAGGACGACATCCGGGCGCAGGCTCTCCACTTGTGCCAATGCCTGTTCGCCATTGTTGGCAATGCCCACTACTTCCAGGTCATCTTCCAGGGACAGCATGGCTTTGAGTCCCTGGCAAATGAGGCTTTGATCATCTACCAATAACAGACGAATCATGGGCAATTATCCTAGGGCACAAGTGATCCTAATTCTATCTAATCGTAATTGTGCTCACTTAATTGATGGTTAAGGGGCAGGGTAATCGTAATCTGGCAGCCTTGACCTGGGCTTGTTTGCAGGTGAAAGTCACCATTCACGGCGTCAACGCGCTCCTTCATGCCCTGCAATCCGTAACCAGAGGTGATTTGAGGATAGGAGAAACCGCGTCCGTTATCGGCGATCGCTAAATAAACCTGATTGAGTTCAGCCTTTAAATCTAGCCGAACTTCCGTTGCCTTAGCATGTTTGCAAACGTTGGTCAACGCCTCTTGCGTCAGGCGATAGAGGGCGCGGCTGACTTCGGGCGATAACAGTGTGGTCAGGTGAATGGACGAATGGATAGGAATACCTGTGCTTTGCTGAAATTCTTGCAGCAGGGTGGCGATCGCCTCCTCTAAGGGCGGTTCCGGTCGCTCATCTGCTCGCAAGGCACTGACCGACTGGCGCACCTCCTGCATTGCCATCGTGCCCAATTGTTGGGCTTGTTCCAGGAAGGCGTGAGCTTCCTCTGGGTTCCGCCGCCAGAGTTTGAGTCCGGTTTGAAGTTGCACATTCAAACTCGTCAAGGCATGACCCAGGGAATCATGAATTTCGCGGGCGATGCGATTGCGCTCCTGCACCGCTGCCAGTTCTTCAATTTGAAGAGAGTATTGACGGAGCTGGTGATGAGCGTGGGCTAGTTTTTCTTGGGTTCTGCGTTCAGTAATCAGAGTGGAAACCAGTCTAGATATGAGCACCAAACTTAACCCAAACATCAAAAACTCGGCGAACTGGTGCATCCAAATACGTTGCTCGTTGAGCGTTGGCAAGCTCAACGGCATGATTGTTGCTAAATACTGCACCTGGTGGATGGCAAAGAAAACGAACGATAGACCTGCAACAATGAATCGTCCCGGTGGTTCGAATAAAAAACAGCTCCGAATCAAAACAATCAGATAGAGCGTTGGCAGGATGTGGAGGTAGCCCAGGGTCGTTCCCAGCAGAATTAGCCCCATTTGTAGAGCCGTGTAGAGGTAAGCCAGGGAGGGCTTCACTTTGTGGAGCGCCAGCCCCATCGCCAGCAAGGTCAGCAAGATCAACAGATGGACGACTGGAATCCGCTGAGTTTGCCACGCTTCAATCAGGGCCATAACGCCACAACTGCCGAGCATGACCCATTCGGTGTACAGCAGAAATCGGAACGGTATGGTCTGGGTGTTAAGGGTTGCGTTCATAGCCATCGGGAACACAGGTGAGGGATATTGATGCCGGTTTAAACCGCACCCAAGTCCAGACGGGGAGGTTTGCCTGTAGGACAACTACAGACCCCGAACTGAACCTGGATAACAAGGTAACTACTTACTGATACTGCGAGATTCCTGAAATTGGCTACTCTTTACAGCCAAATTCTAACTTTCGCTGATGTCAGACGCCCGATCGCATCAACGAAAGTTAGAGATCGGG
>JAIXVO010000680.1 GCA_027482985.1 Cyanobacteriota bacterium | reverse complement strand
GACTGGTAGAGCCGTACCGCTAGTACGGCGCTCAGGGGGACGAAGGGGTGAGACGCGCGATCGCCGTTACGGTTCAAGCATGAGCATGAAATCACCCGTAACCGTTACGAGATAGACGTTGCAACAATCCAATGTAGATGGGAGATACCCATTTCCTAGGAACCTTCATCCCTCATTTGCAATATCTCCTGACTCCTGACTCCTGACTTCTACCCAATAAAAAAAGCGTGGAAAAAGATTAACTCTCTCCACGCTTTTTCGATTGGAAAGGGACTACTTACAGACCGAGTTCGTTACCGCGACGGTATTGCAGGTAGGCGGCAACAAACAGTCCAGCGAGGGTAACAGGAATCAAACCCAGGACAATGCCGATCAAAATTGGTTCAATCAAGGTTGGTCTCCTTATGGCTAGCCAATGTAACGCGATAGATTGCGACTTTTTACTTATCCTACAAGGTTCAGGGCGTTAATCATGCACCAACCGTCAGGGAAAAGTGAGAACAGAGCCCGATCGCGCCTGCTTCACCCGACTAAGAATTAAAATTTATTTCTTTTATTAGCAGAACTAATTCATGTTTACGGTTTAATAGTTACTTAACTTTGCACTTTTGCGAAGTTATCTAAAGAAGCTCTAAACTACAGAAAGGTTTACCCTGCTGAAATCCCCACACGCTGTTGTTCATTGTTTAACGAAACGCTTTTGGAAACTCAGGTTGTTCACAAAGAGAATTGGTTCCAGCGCATCGCGTTGATTGTTGGCGCGGTGGCGATCGCGGTGTTCTTACTGTTGGGAATTGGGATTTACCAGTCGCAGCAGGTGGGACCTTATGCGCGTGAAGTGTTGTCGCTGACAGGGAATCCGATGCAGGGGAACGCCATTTTTCAAATGAATTGTGCGGGTTGTCATGGGGCGATGGCGGATGGGCGAGTGGGTCCCAGTTTGCGGGATGTGTCGGCGCGGAAGTCTAAACTCAGTTTGATTCATCAGGTCACGAGTGGACAAACGCCGCCCATGCCGCAGTTTCAGCCGTCTCCCCAGGAAATGGCAGATTTATTGAGCTATTTAGAACAGCTTTAACCTTCAGGCTAAGCGTCAGACACAGTGCCGCTAGGAAGGGCAGTGCGATCGCGTGAACATGAGCTAAATACAGCAGACGTATATGAAGACCGTGGATTGGTTGGTGGTGGGTGGTGGCATTACGGGATCAGCGCTGGCCTATGAGTTGGCGCGGCAGGGCTGGCAAGTCACGCTGCTGGAACGCCATGCAGATTTGCAAGGCAGTAGCCGCTTTGGGTATGGCGGGGTGGCTTATTGGGCAGGGACTACACCGCTCATGCGACAACTGTGTGCGGAAGGGATTACCCAACTTCGAACTTTAGCCACTGAGCTAGACGCGGATATTCAATTTCGAGAACTGGATCTCGTCCTGACCATTCCCGCTGCGGTTGATCCAGAAGCGATCGCGGCCACTTACACCCCATTTGCGATCCCGCCATACCTGGTAGATGTGAAAACGGCCTGTGACCTCGAACCGCTGCTCAATCCGTTAGCCCTGTCGGGGGCGATGACTGTCCGGCATGGGCATCTGCATCTAGGCACGACGATCGCTGCCTATCGGCAAGCCTTCCTGCGCTGGGGGGGACAAGTCCAAATCGGGGAAGTCACTGGCCTGATTCGCGATCGCTCTGCTATAGACCGCATTGTGGGTGTGAACTGTGCAGCGCAAACCATCACGGCCGCCAATGTCGTGATTTGTGCCGGGGCGTTGGGGCGATCGCTGTTGCAAACGGCAGGGATCACGGTGCCGCTGTACTTCACCCATGCCGAGTTAATTGAAACGCCCCCGGTGGAACTCGCCCTGCGATCGCTGGTGATGCCTGCCGTCACCAAACGCTTTGAATTGGAAGCCGCAGCCAGTCAAGCGGCGATCGACTCGCTCTGGGATGAACCCGGACATGAGCCGACAGCACCAATCCTCGATGCGGGGGCGATTCAGTTTTTAGATGGGAGTTTGCGGATTGGTCAGATCAGCCGCACTCTCACGGATCCCCGTGCCAGCATTGATCCAGAATTGAGTGAGCGCTCGATGCGGGAGCAGATTGGGTTCGTGTTGCCCACGTTACGATCGCTGCCTGGCACCTGGCATCACTGTTTGGTGTCCTTTAGCCGCGATCGCTTGCCCCTGGTGGGAGCCGTACCGGGAGTCACCGGACTGCATCTGTTCTCTGGGTTCAGCAATCCGCTGGCGATCATTTCGCCCCTCGCCAAACGCTTTGCCCAGGCCACCCAGGGACAACCAGACGACCTCCTACCTCAAGTTGCCCTGACGCGCTTTGGCTAAAAGGCTTCGCTCATAGAATTTTTGACCAGCAAAAATTATTCGTCTTTTCTGCCGATCGCTGCTAACAATAAGGGTGGGTGAGTTCTACACAACCTGAGAGATGAATCGCGACGATCTCACACCCCCGGATCAGGCCACGGCATCGGGGCGATTGCTGCCTCGCAATCGCGGGTTGGCACTCATGCAGGCCAGTTACCGTGTCATGCTGCGAGCCACCCAGTCCACCAGCCTGCTACAAGACTTCTGCCAGGTGTTAGTCCAGGTGGGGGGGTATCGAGCCGCCTGGGTACAGGGCACCGTTCCGACCTCACCAACAACGACAATCCCCGATCCCCGGTTCCTGATCGCCCAAGCTGGGGCGATCGCGGCGATCTCCGACGCTGTTGCGGCTCGCTCTGGGGATCGTGAGATCGTGCTCCCGCTGGCTAATGCCGCCCTAGCCAACGCCACTTTGCACATGCAACCGCCAGATTCAGCCGAATTGTCCCCGGATGAGATGGCAGCCTTGCGGGAATTGATTCAGGACTTAACCGATCGCATCGCGATGCTCCAAACGAAAGCGGCAACCCAAGTAGATTGGCCACAAGCCCCAAACCAGTTCCAGACAGCGGAGTTGCAATTTCGCGACCTAGCAGACCAGGCTCCGGTCATGCTGTGGGCGACGGATCGGGCGGGTGACTGTACTTATTTGAGCCAGAATTGGTATGGCTTCACAGGGCGATCGCCAACTCCAGGCCGCCCACTCGATTGGGTCGAGCCCATTCATCCTGACGATCGCGAACATGCAACCACAACTTTTTTCGCCGCCCATCAACAGCGGGTACCAGTGCAGATTGAGTATCGGCTCTGGCACCAGGATGGCACTTACCACTGGGTGCTGGATGCCGCCATGCCGCGTGTTGATGCCACTGGAGAATTCTGTGGCTATGTTGGCTGTGTCATTGATATTACCGATCGCAAACAAACGGAACAAACCCTCCAGGATAGTGAAGCTCGCTTAAAACTGGCTTACCAGGCCACGCGATCGGGACTATGGGATTGGGACATTCAGCAAAATTGTGCCCATGTTTCGGCGGAGTACTGTGACCTGTTTGGACTGTCCCCCACGCCACAACTTGTCAGTTTTGAACAGTGGCTGGCTTGCCTGCATCCTGATGATCGCGTCAGAGCCGGGGCGATCATCACGGGGCTGATCCAGCAGCAAGCCGAGTATTATCAGGATGAATATCGCGTTTGCCATCCGGCGGGGCTACGCTGGATTGCCGTCCGGGGACAAATCTTGTACGACGCGACTGGCAAAGCCGTACGGATGTTGGGACATGTGCAGGATGTCAGCGATCGCAAACAGGCAGAAGAGTCTTTGCGCCTGAGTGAAGCCCGCTACCGTTCCCTGGTGGAAGCCATTACCCACAGTGTTTGGGTGATCGATGCCGCTGGCCGCACGCAATCAGTTGCGGCTGGTTGGATCGCCACCACAGGTACCGCACCGCCGATCGGGAGTGCCTGGGAGTGGTTAGAGGCGGTCCATCCTGACGATCGCCAGCGGGTTCGAGAGCGCTTTAGCCATTGCCTGGCAACGGGAGAACTGTACGAAATTGAGTATCGCGTTTTAGCCCAGGATGGCAGCGCTCGGCTGTATTGGGTCAAAGGCGCACCAGTTTACAATGCGGATGGCAGTATCCGCGAATGGGTGGGCACCCTCAACGACATTACCGAACAACGGCAAGCTGAAGCCAATCTCCGCCAGGCAGAAGCGGCTTTACGGTTCGCGAACCATGATTTGGAGCAGCGGGTCGCGAACCGAACTGCCGAGCTGTCGCAGCTCAACGATCGCCTGCGGCAAGAATTGCAGGAACGGGAGCGAATTCAGGCGCAACTGGCAGAACAGGCGCAGTTACTCGACCTGGCTCATGATCCCATCATCACTCGTGATCTGGAGGGCACCATTACCTTCTGGAATCGGGGAGCCGAGCGGCTCTATGGGTGGAGTGCCGCGATCGCCTTGGGGCAGCGATCGCGGGAACTCCTCCAAACTCGCTTTCCTCAGCCCCTCGCCGAGATCGAAGCCACGCTCTTACAAACTCGCTATTGGGAAGGGGAACTGATCCACCAACCGCGCACGGGTCCCCCCATTACTGTGGCCAGTCGGTGGGTGTTGCAATGCGATCCGCAGGGACAGCCCATCAAAGTGCTGGAAATTAACAACGACATCACCAGTACCAAACGGGTGGAAGAAGTGCAGGCGCGGTTAGCCGCCATTATCGAAGCCTCCGATGAGGCGATCGTGAGTACCACCTTGGCGGGCATCGTCGAGAGTTGGAATGGGGGGGCGGAAAGACTCTATGGCTATCCGGCTACCACCATGATGGGGCGCTCGATGACCGTTCTGCTGCCCCCCGATCGCCCCCAGGAAGAGGCGGACATCATCGAGCGGTTGCAGCAGGGCGATCGCTTTGCTCACTATGAAACGATCCGACAGCATCAGTCGGGGCAACTGATCCACGTTTCCTTATCGGCGGCTCCGTTGAAGAATGCCATGGGTGAACTGGTGGGCATCGCCCAAATTGCCCATGATATTACTCACCGTAAACAAGCCGAAGCCCAATTGCAACTCAGTGCTGAGCGCATCAGTCTGGCGAATGCCGAACTCGCCAGAGCCTCGCGCATGAAGGATGAATTTTTAGCGAGCATGAGTCATGAATTGAGAACACCCCTCAACGCCATTTTGGGCCTCTCGGAAGCGCTCTTAGAGGGCATCTTTGGAGCCTTAACCCCCGCCCAACAGGAACACTTGCACACGATCGCCCAGAGTGGTGAACACTTACTGGCGCTGATTAACGACATTCTGGATTTATCTAAAGTAGAGTCGGGCAAGTTGGAACTGGAGATCAAGCCAGTCGACATTCGGCAACTCTGTCACTCCAGTTTAAATTTCATCAACCAACAGGCACATCAAAAGCGGATCGCCGTCCAGTTCGACCTTGACGATGACCACCTGGTGGCCTTAGACGAGCGCCGCATGCGGCAAGTCCTAGTCAATCTACTCAGCAATGCGGTGAAATTTACGCCCGAAGGGGGACGAGTCGCTTTACAGGTATGGACAGACTCGGCCCAGGAAACCTTTGCCTTCACCGTGACCGATACGGGGATCGGCATCGCCCCTGAGCACATCAGCAGATTGTTTCAGCCCTTTGTGCAGTTAGATAGCGCGCTCTCCCGCCGCTACCCCGGCACGGGATTAGGATTGGCGTTGGTGCGCCGGATTGTGGAATTACACCGAGGGAGTATCTCGCTGGAGAGCGCGATCGGCCAGGGGAGTTGCTTTACGGTGACGCTGCCCTGGCAACCCCTAGCGACGGAACCCCAACCCTCGTCGGCGCTAGCGATCTGGAACTCGCGATCGCGCGACTTGCGCCAAGTGCTGATCATTGAAGACTCCCCTGCCGCCGCCAGCCAAATTACCCGCTATGTGACGGAACTGGGAGCCGAAACGACGGTGCAGGCGATCGCGGGGGGCGCGATGCAAACGGCCGCTCGCCTCCAGCCAGACCTGATCATTCTGGATGTGTTGCTCCCAGATCGATCGGGGTGGGAAGTCCTCAGCCAACTCAAAGCCAATGCTGCGACCCAACAGATTCCCGTTGTCGTCGTTTCCGTTGTGGATGAGCGGGTTTATGGCATGGCTTTAGGCGCGACGGCCTATTTGCTCAAACCGATTACTCGGCAACAATTTCAACAAACAGTCCAACAGGTTTGCAGTCAGGTGCCGCTGTTGGATTCACCATTAGATCCGGTGATTGCGACGACGAGTCAGCCCACGGTTCCGTTAATCCTGCTCGCCGAAGATGACGAAACCAATATCACGACTTTGAACAGTTATTTACAGGCGCATGGCTATCGCGTGATTTTAGCGCGGAATGGGCTGGAAGCCGTCCAAATGGCGATCCAGCATCGTCCTAATTTGATTTTGATGGACATCCAAATGCCAGAAATGAATGGCTTGGAAGCTACCCAACAAATTCACGCTAGTCCTGAGTTACGCCCGATTCCGATTATCGCCGTCACGGCTCTAGCCATGCCGGGCGATCGCGAACGCTGCCTCGCCGCTGGAGCCGTTGATTATTTGGCCAAACCAATCAGTCTACGCCGCTTAATCGCCCTGCTCCAGCAATATCTTTGCTGATAGCAGACCGTCTCTTCACCCTCTCTCCAACCATGAGTGCTCCCTCTGTTGTGTTAGTTGTAGATGATGACCCCCTCGCCTTTACGGTGATTCAGTCGTTTCTCAAAGCGGCGGGGTATCACTGTTGCCATGTCCTCAGTGGGGATGCCGCCCTCCAACAACTGGACGCGATCGCCCCTGACATCATCCTGCTGGATGTGATGATGCCGCTCAAAGACGGAATTGTTACCTGCTGTGAAATTAAAGCCCAAACTGCTTGGGCGCACATCCCCATCATCATGGTGACGGCGCTCGACTCGAAAGAAAATCTGGCTCGCTGCCTGGATGCTGGGGCGGATGATTTTATCGCCAAACCCCTGAATCGAGCTGAACTGCAAGCCCGCGTGCGATCGCTGCTCCGGGTCAAACAACAATATGATGCGCTCAAAATG
>JAIXVO010000284.1 GCA_027482985.1 Cyanobacteriota bacterium | reverse complement strand
TTGACGAGAACCATTTTGTATCAGCAGCTTTCGGGCAAGTCGGCAGCGGCTATTCATGGGCGATTTCTGGCTCTGTATCCACAGGCACCCACAGCGATCGCGATTTTGCAAACCCCGGATGACACGCTGCGATCGGTGGGCATCTCCCGCCCCAAAATTGCTTACCTCAAAGATCTGGCGACTCATGTCGAGGACGGCTTACTCACCCTGGCAGACCTGGCGCTGCTGGATGATGAAACCATCATTCAAACCCTCACCGCCATCAAAGGCATTGGCCGCTGGACGGTACAAATGCTCCTCATCTTTCGCCTGCATCGTTGGGATGTCTTACCTCACGATGATTACGGCATCCGCTCCGCCATCCACAAACTGTACCAATTGCCCGCCCTGCCGACTAAAAAAATCGTCGAATACCACGGCACCTCCTGGCAACCCTATCGCACGATCGCCTGCTGGTACCTCTGGCGCAGTTTAGATTAAGCAGATGAAGCCATTCGTGGGCTTCCACCATCACCGTCTAACCATTGACTCCACAGGCGACAACAACATCACGTTTATGCCGCTCAGGCTTCAACCCAACTCGTCAGCATACGAGCACCAGTCGCTCCAACTGCCAGCATAGAGTTTGCCCGTGGGCAGTCCTGCCAGTTCTAACGACAGAAGATCAACGCAAGCGGTGACTCCCGATCCACAGTAGACAATAATTTCATCAGTGGCAGGCAAGGTCGCCCAGCGTTGTTGTTGCGCCGCTGGCGATCGCACCAGCCCCGCGTCCGTCGTCACCTCTTGCCAGGGATAATTCACCGCACCGGGAATATGCCCTGCGATCGGATCAATTGGCTCTCGTTCGCCTCGGTAGCGATCGCCCTCCCGCGCATCCACTAGCGTCACCGTCAGCAGATCTTTTCGGGCTTTGACCTGCTCGATGTCAAGCACGCGATCGGGCTGCAATTGGGGACTGAAATTCCCAGGGCGCGGGGTGGGGACTGCCGCGGTCGTCGGGTAGCCTGCCGCTGTCCAGGCTGACCAACCGCCATCCAGGACGGCCACCTGGGGATGTCCTAAGTATTGCAACAGCCACCAGCAACGCGCCGCAAACGCCAGTCGGGAATCATCATAAGCCACGACTAAAGTCGGGGTGGGGTGAGAATTCACGCCCATTTGCTGTAAGGTGTGGCTGAGTTGTGCCGGGTCGGGAAGGGGATGCCGGCCACCATGTGGCCCCACCGGACTGGACAAATCCCGATTCAAGTCCAGATAATATGCGCCGGGAATATGGGCCGTGTGGTACTGCTGTTGACCCGCGTCGGGTTGCATCAAGTGGAAGCGACAATCTGCGATCGCGACATTGGGATCGGTGAGATGTGCAGCCAGCCAGTCAGCGGAAACGAGAGGGGAAGTCATGAGCCATCACGCAACTATTTGCTGCATTTTACGTCGACTGTCCGGATACGGTTCCCCAATGGACGTAGATCGTTTTATTTCTGGTGCTATCCCCTATGACTGCTACGGTTGCGCGTTTGCCTCGGTTCGGAACTTACTGGGTCGCTTGGTCGATCCTGC
This sequence comes from Cyanobacteriota bacterium, assembly GCA_027482985.1. Classification (GTDB taxonomy): domain Bacteria; phylum Cyanobacteriota; class Cyanobacteriia; order Leptolyngbyales; family Leptolyngbyaceae; genus JSC-12. Next base: position 3,536 of record JAIXVO010000284.1, on the reverse strand, counting down.
TGGGCTGTGGCGTGACCGTCGTCAGTACACTGGTGTACTTCGCCTGGGGCACAGCGCCGCGCACCGTTCGGATTAGCGAAATCATTGGCGGCACTGGTAATCGCGTGTTGGTGGATCAGACCCCGATCCAGGTGGGAGCAATTGTCTCTCCAGGGCAGCAGATCGTGACCTTGCCAGAGGCGCGGGTGGGGTTGCAACAGGCACAGCAGGGGGTGGTACGGTTGGGTGGGCAATCAGCGGCGATTTTGGAAAGTGACTGTATTCAGTTGGGCGACGGGCAGATGGTGGTCAGCAGTACCGCTGGGTGTTTGGGAGCTGCGGTGGTGACCAGTCCCACAGGGATTTTTGTGCTGGAGCGAGTGGGGACGCTGGGCGAGGTCAAGGTCTTGGCAGGCGAGGTGACGCTGACGATTCCCAGCAATCCCACCCTGGGCACAATTACGCTGGAAACCAATCAAAAATTAACCCTAAGTTTGACGGGGGATGAAATTGGCCCCGTGCGCCTGATGTTGCCTGCTGAAGTGAACCGGCTGGTAACCGGCGATCTGTTTCAAGGATTTCAACAGGCGATCGCGAATCAATCGGCGATCGCGGGATTCCCCCCGCTCGCCCCGCCCCCGCCTCGCAAACCCCTGGTGATCACCCAACCGCCAGCCGATAAAGTGCCGGCAGCAGCCCCATCTACCCCTGCCCCCGAACCGCGCCCCGCTGCGACGATGAATTTGCCGACCAGTCGGATTGAGGCGAATGGGCAGGATGAGGCGGATGAGGCACCACCGCTGAAGTCTGTCAGCAATTATCCCCCGCGATCGCTCCGCCGTCGCCGTTACACCGCCCCCGCGGATGAGGTCTACCCGACTCGCCGCAAATGGTCGCGATCGCCCGCCAGTAGCACTTACTCCCGTCGTCGTCCGGTCTACTCACCCCCGGCTGCGGCACCCTCACCCCATCCCGCACCCGCGATCGATCTGCCCCCGGTGCCGGAGTTAACCGTCCCGGAATTGCCGAACCCGATGGAGTTACCGCCCGCCACACTGCCTGCGCCCAGCGATCGCTTACCCGAACCCGTCCTGGTAGAACCCCCCTTGTCTGCACCCAACCCCCAGTAGGTGCAGGTCTGCGATCGCCTACACCAGATCGAACCGGCAGAAAGCGGTAGGATGAAGGGGACTTTTGCCTGATTTGAGCAATGCCAGACGTTGAGCCTTCATCCGCGACTAATCCCCTGTTGACCTGCCCTTACGAAGCCTCGCTCGAACTGTTGGGGGATGATTATTACGATATCGTCCCGGCTGCGACCTTCCCGGCTCACACGTTGCGGTTTCGCAACGACGATTTACTCCCCCAGTTAGGGCTAGATCCAACCACAGTGACAGATCAGGATTTTATTGCTGCGTTTGGCAAGTTCGACGGTGCCCCGCGTCCATTTCTGGCGTTGCGCTATCACGGCTACCAGTTTGGCGTGTATAACCCAGCCTTGGGCGATGGGCGCGGCTTTTTGTATGCCCAGGTGCGCGGTACTGATGGCCTGCTGTATGACTTGGGCACCAAAGGATCGGGCACCACACCCTACTCGCGCGGGGGGGATGGGCGGCTGACCTTGAAGGGCGGCGTGCGCGAAGTGCTGGCGGCGGAAGCATTGCACCGGATGGGCGTGCGCACGTCTCGGACTTTAAGCCTGGTGGAAACGGGCGAACAACTGTGGCGGGGGGACGAACCGTCGCCCACGAGATCGGCGGTGATGGTGCGGATGCAGCGATCGCACATTCGGTTTGGTACCTTTGAACGGCTGCATAACCTGGAACGCAAAGACCTGATTGCGATCTTGTTGGATTATGTGATTGAGCAGTTTTACCCCCATCTGCAATCCGACCCGAAGCGGTATGCGTTGTTTTATGCCGAATTAGTGGTGCGCGTGGCCGAATTGGCGGCGCAGTGGATGGCAGCGGGCTTTTGTCATGCCGTGCTCAATACCGACAACATGGCAATTACAGGCGAAAGTTTTGACTACGGTCCCTTTGCCTTCCTGCCTGTCTATGACCCCAGTTTTACCGCCGCCTACTTCGACTACTATGGCCGCTACAGTTATGCCAATCAGCCGGGTATCTGTCGCTGGAATTTGGAGATGTTGCAAGCTCCGTTGAGCCGGGTGATGTCCCCGATCGACTTGGAGCGGGGCATGGAGCAATTTGGTCCGGTGTACGATCGCACCTATCGGCAGCGGCTGTTAGCCAAACTGGGCTTTGGCGAGGTGACTGATCCCTTAGCGGATGACCTCCTCTCCCTGACGTTGCGCTTCTTGCAAGTGTCGCAGGTGGGGTATCACAGCTTTTTTGCCGAACTGCGACAACAGTTTGCACCGCAATGGCGCGATGCTGTGGAACACATTCTGCCAGCGGTGCAAATTGTGGATGACGAGTTGAAAGTGATTTGGGAGCAGTGGAAAACGCGGTACTTTAATCTGCTGCTGACCTTGTCGGAGGCAGAACTAGCGGCGATCGCGCCTCGGCTGGTGGCCAATAATCCCCTAACGGTGCCCGTCCGGCCGGAGATCGAAGCGGTGTGGGCACAAATTACGAATGATGATGATTGGTCCGGTTTTACTGATCTCTTAGCGCGAATCCGTGCCTGAGTCAGTTGGATCTATGGTTCGCAAGATAGGGTTTATTGAATTGGCGATCGCTTGTGTTTATTGACTCTCCTGTGATTGAATCAGACCGCCTGCTGCTGCGCATGGCGACTCGCCGAGATGCCCCGGCCATCTTGACCTATTACCTGGAAAATAAGGACTTTCTGGCCGCGTTTGAACCCACTCGCAGCGAAGGATTTTACACAGTGGAGTTCTGGCAAGAACAGGTCGAAAAATCCATGTTTGAATACAGTTATGACCAAAGTTTAAAGCTCTGTTTGTTTGCCAAACACGATTTAACGCGCATCATTGGCAAAGTCAATTTTCATCAAATGCAGCGGGGTGTTTCCCAGTCCTGTGTGTTGGGCTATAGCTTGGCGGCAGCGGAACAGGGCCAAGGCTACATGACTGAGATTTTGCAGAGCGCGATCGCCTATTTGTTTACGGATCAAAACTTTCATCGCATCATGGCCAACTACATGCCCCGCAATCAACGCAGTGCGAACGTCCTCCGCCGCCTGGGCTTTGTCGTCGAAGGGTATGCGCGGGATTACCTGTTGATTAATGGTCAATGGGAAGACCACATCCTCACCAGTTTGACCAATTCTCACTGGCGCAGTCACGCATATGAGGGGTAATCTTTGTCGCAGCAGTCAGGGTTTTCTGCCTTCTACCTTTTGCCTTTTGCCTTCTGCCTCACCCCACAAGGGCGGCAAGTAGTCGTGATTGCTGAGTTTAAATAAGGCATTAACATACCTGCCACACCAAAATAGCTACCCTCATCCCGTTCGGCTGAGCGCTCACGTCGAAGCCTAACCCCTGCTCCCAGAGCGAGAGTAGGGGAACTAATCCAATCTTTCTCCCCTCGCCCATTTTGGGCGAGGGGGCGGGGGTGAGGGCGGTTTTG
>JAIXVO010000644.1 GCA_027482985.1 Cyanobacteriota bacterium | reverse complement strand
CGGGTGCCCTCTTATTAACCAATGATGGCAACCTGACTTTTGTCCTCACCCATCCACGCCATCACATCCCCAAGACTTATCACGTTTGGGTAGAAGGACATCCGAGCGAGACTACCCTGGAGCACTGGCGGCAGGGTGTTTTATTAGGCGATCGCGGGACTCAACCCGCCGAGGTGCGAGTCATCCGGCGACATCCCCAGCCCAAGACCTTGTTAGAGGTCATTTTGCGGGAAGGTCGCAATCGCCAAATCCGGCGCGTGGCAGCTCAACTGGGACACCCCGTCCGGCAGTTGCACCGGACGGCCATTGGCGAGATTCGGCTACAGCCGCCGGGTGAACCAGAATTGCCCCGTGGCCACTACCGTCCTTTATCAAAATTTGAGATTTGTTTCTTACACTCCCAAATTGACCTAACATCAAATATGGAGTGGGAACTCTTCGAGGAGTGCAAGGTATGAATGAGCAGACTCTTCAACTGGTGAATGAACAAGCTGAACTCCTAACTGAAATCGGTGCTTACCTGCAAAACTTGCGGCAGCGCCAAGATATTTCTTTGGAAGAGGTTGCTTCGACGACCTTGATTCCGGTACGGACGCTAGCCGCGATCGAAGCCGGAGATTTACATCGTTTGCCAGAACCCGTGTATGTCCAGGGTTTCATCAAACGCTATGCTGATGCGATCGGGGTCGATGGCACTGAGTTTGCCAATGCCTTTCCGACCGATATCCGCTCCCGTCCGACCAAACGCACGTGGCGCGGTAGCATTGAAACCCAACTCCGCCCGGTTCACCTTTATCTGGTTTATACGCTGCTGGTGATTGGCTCCATTAGTGGGTTGTCCTATCTGTTGAACCGTTCCGCTGGGCAACAACCTCGGTTTGCCACCAATGCTCAGGTTGAAAATCGCCCCGATGCCCCTGCTCCCGCTGATTTTTATGGTCCCCCTACGCCGGATCAGTCGAGCCGCACTGCCGCACCACAAGTGGCCAAAATTGTGAGTCCAGCCACCGATAAGCCTGTGCGGGTGAGCCTGACGGTAAAAGGCCAGCAGTCGTGGCTCCGAATTACGGTGGACGGCAAAACTGAATTTGAAGGGATGATGCAACAGGGCACCCAGCGCACTTGGTCGGGGAATGAGGCGGTGACGGTACGAGCCGGCGATGCGGGCGCAGTCGAGGTCAGTTATAACGAAAGCCAGCCACAACCCTTGGGCACTCCGGGCGATGTGCAAGAAAAGACTTTTGGCAAAACCGCTGCTGTGCCTCCAGAAGCGCGGACGGAGGCTCAACCATTGCCCCAAACGATCGCCAGTCGCCATTAACCGCGATCGCCCAGCGTCGAATTCTCTACAATGAGTTCCGGGTCTACACAGGAATGATGGTGCAGGGAATTACAGCGCTACCGCAAGATGTTGTCCATTGGATCGCCGCTGGTGAAGTGATTGATTCGCTGGCGGCAGTGGTGCGGGAACTGGCGGAAAATGCCTTGGATGCCGGCGCAACCCGGATCGCGATCGCCGTGTGGGTGGAACAGTGGCGGGTGCGGGTGGCCGATAATGGCGAGGGCATGGGTTTAGCTGATTTAACCCAGGCGGCGGCAGCGCATAGTACGAGCAAAATTCGCGATCGCCAGGATCTCTGGCAAATTACCAGCTTAGGCTTTCGGGGAGAAGCGCTACACAGTTTGGCGCAACTCTCGCAACTGCAAATTGCCAGCCGTCCGGCTGAGTCGCTGGCCGGGGGAGCCGCCGACCCGACTGAAGGCTGGCTGGCGACCTATGACGGGCAGGGCGAAGTGACTCAGGTGGCACCCTGCGCGATCGCCCCTGGCACGATCGTCACGGCGGACTCCATTTTTGCCAATTTACCCCAACGGCGGCAGGGGCTCCCCGCTCCGGCTCAACAACTGCGTGCCATCCAGGTGATGATTCAGCAGTTGGCGTTGTGCCATCCTCATGTTACCTGGCAAGTGCAGCAGGGCGATCGCGATTGGTTTACCCTATTTCCGGGAGCCTCGGCGCGGCACCTGGTGCCCCAAATTCTGCGGACGGTACAACTGGGTGATTTACAGGAATTGCACCTAGATTTAACCGCTCATCCCGATGCTCAAACCCCTCTTCCTGCCGCCTTGGATGTCGTCCTGGGACTACCCGATCGCTGCCACCGGGGTCGTCCCGATTGGCTCAAAATTGCGGTGAATGGGCGGCTGGTGCAGGTGCCCGCCCTGGAACAAGCGATTCTGGCAGGATTTCGTCGCACCTTACCCCGCGATCGCTTCCCGGTGTGTTTCCTGCATCTGCGAGTCGCACCCGCCCAAGTGGATTGGAACCGTCATCCCGCCAAAACCGAAATTTACCTGCACCATCTGGCGCAATGGCAGGTGACGATTGAGCAGGCGATCGCCCAAGCGCTGAAATTGCGTCCTGAGAGTTTGCCGTTAGCGCTACAAACAGAGCACCTTGGAGCCGTACTGAAGGCGGCTGAAGCTCCGGCAACTTACCGCGTTGCCGACCTTCAACCAACACCCATGGGGACAGCGCCCCCCCCCAATAACACCCTCAAGGTATTGGCGCAGGTGCATCAAACTTATATTCTCGTGGAACATCCGACGGGGATCTGGTTGGTGGAACAGCACATTGCCCATGAGCGCGTGTTGTATGAAGAACTCCGCGATCGCTGGCAATGGGTGCCGTTAGCCAGTCCGCTCATCCTGACAGCGCTCACAACGGCTCAATGCGAACAGCTTCAAGCCCTCGGTCTGGAATTGGAACCGTTTGGGGCACAAACCTGGGTGGTGCGATCGGTACCCACCCTGCTGGCAGATCGGGATGATTGCGCCGATGCCTTACTGGAACTGAGTTGGGGCGGTGATTTAGCCAGTGCGCAAGCGGCGATCGCCTGTCGCAGCGCGATTCGCAATGGCACGCCGCTAACGCAACCGGAAATGCAAACATTGATCCACCGCTGGCAGCAGACCCGTAATTTCCGCACCTGTCCCCATGGGCGACCGATTTGTTTGTCTTTAGAGGAATCGTCCTTATCCCGGTTCTTTCGCCGCCATTGGATGATCGGCAAAAGTCATGGCATATAAAGTTTTCATCAAATTGAAATGAGATTGGATATGTAGATTCACTGAGTAAGTGTTACGCTGCATTTTGGTTCTGTTAAATACTCAGTGAAAGTCGATTAATTGTCATGACATCCCCCTCCGAACTGTTTAGTGCTGCCCTGCAGCAGCATCAGGCGGGGCGATTGTTGGAAGCCGAACGGTTGTATGAGGCGCTGTTGCAACAACAACCAGATCAGGCGAACGTGCTGTATTTACTGGGTTTGGCGAATCATCAACGGGGCGATTTGAGGCGGGCGATGGACTGGTATCGTCGTGCGATCGCCATCCAACCGGATTACGCCGATGCCCACAACAATCTGGGTGTGTTGCTCGTCCAGCAGGGTGATCTACAGCAAGCAACGGCGCATTATCGTGCGGCCTTACAAGTGAATCCCAACAATCCCCGTGCTCATGCCAATTTGGGCGTGATTTTGCAGCAATTAGGTGAATATGAAGCGGCGATCGCCCATTATCAAACGGCGCTTCAACTCGATCCCAACTTAGCCACCGCTCACACCAATCTGGGTCATGCCTGGAAGGAACTGGGGCAACTGGAACAGGCGATCGCCCATTACCAGACAGCCCGCCAACTGATGCCCACCAATCCCGATGCCTATCGCGATCTGGGCGATGCTTTGTTAGAGCAGG
>JAIXVO010000504.1 GCA_027482985.1 Cyanobacteriota bacterium | reverse complement strand
GGTGGAAGTCCCCCCCGATGATGTAACAGCGTATGGAGACGCGATTCTCGAATTGCAAACCGATACTGCGCTGTATGAGACGAAACAGCAGCGTTGTCAGGTGTTACAGGAGCAGTTTTATCGTGAGTCTACCAGTTGGGCGGCGGCGCTGAAGCAGGTGATTCAGCGGTTAACGGCAGGCGATCGCCCCTCAGCGTCCCAACAACTTCAAACTACCAGTTCGCTGTAGGGGCATCAGGTCTATAACAAGCCAGCCGTTTCATACAGTTGCCGCAGGATTGCCAGAATGCGATCGCTGTATTGCGGATCGGCAGACCAACGGCCTGTGAGATCGGCGATCGTCGGGGCACTACCACGCACGACTAAATGAAAGCGGGGATCAACGACCTCTTCCCGCAGCGGTTCCGCATTGGCGTAGGCTTTCAGGTGTTGGATGTGGGCGCGCACGCCAATCCGCCGACTGGGAAACGTGGCGCCTTCGGGATTGCCACCGACCGTACCCAATCCGCCAAAGTTGTTTTGAGGCGATCGCGTCGCTCCGCCAAACATCAAAAATTCCGTTTCCACACACATTTGGGCAAACGCAATATCGTAACTGATGCCCTCGTTCATGCCTTCTTCCAGATACAGGCGGGCAATGTCGGGAAAGCGCGACAGCCCCACTTCGTTATAGGTTTTGAGGAACATCAGCAGTTGCACTTCAGTGGTGTAACCGCGTCCCGTGATCGTGTGAAACGAGCGGCTGAGTTGCAGGATAGTGCGAATATTGACGGTGCGGGTAGCCGCTTCCCAGGCGACCGAAATATCGGACTGCCGCAAATCGATCGCCTTCAGGTACACCACATTGCCGTGGGTCAGCCGTTGCGCCTCTGTCACCGTGGCTAAATCCACCCCCAGCCGCGCTGCCAAATCCACCGAGACATAGGCATTACCATGCCGCATCAGCCCCAATTCGCCATAAATCCGCCCATTAATGTTGATGTTGACGGGTGTGGGGAGGGCTGCGGGAGGCATCGTTTGACCCAGGGCTGCGGGTGCTTGCACCCCTTCGGCGACGGCGCGACTCCAGGCTCCCAACCCCTCCGCGATCGCCTGCGCCAGTTCTTGCCGCTGATTCTGGAGCAGAAACCGATCGTCGGGGTTGGTGAGAAAGCCCAGTTGAAGATAGAGCGACGGCGGCACGAGTTGCCGACAAAAGCTAATCTGACCTAATTCCGCATAGGTATCGGGTAAAGCCCCTTGAATGATCAGTTGGGGCACCCGTCGCGTTAAGGACAGCAGCAGCAAATCGGCGTGTTGTTTGCGATCGCTGTTGTGGGCAATAAAATAGACCCGCGTGCCGCGCAAAGCCGGATTGCTGTGGGCATTACAGTAGAGTTCGAGGGCAATATCCCCGGCGCGATCGCGACTGTTAATCCAGGCCACGGTCTGATCCTCGCCCAACTCATCCGGCACGGCAATCACCTCAAAGCCGCGCGATCGCAAGTCGGCCACGACGAGATCCCGCACCCGCACCACCTCCTGCACCAGCGCTGCCCCCATCGCCTCAAACCGCCGCGTCGCGAAGTCACCATCACCCACTGAAATGAAGATCCGTCCCATGCCCAAAGCCCCTTATCCCGCTAACAGGACTGACTGAGCCAGTTGTATCCCAAGAACGGGAAATGGGCGCAAAAAAGTCGGAGCCAGCGAGTGCGACCCCGACTTCAGTGGGTTCAGGAATCCAGTCGTTAATCCAGGGGCGAGGATAAACAGGCGATCGCCTGAATCCGACCACTGGTCAACGCATCGAGCAATTGATCCGTGATTTGCATTTCCGCTGCACTCAAGGGGGCGGTGAGGAGCGATCGCAGGCGGCGTTCAACGGCCATGGACAGCAGGCCAGTTTCCAGGACTTCCGTCATAATTTCCACTAATTGCATTGTCATTCTCCTCAATCAATTAAATAGATGCGACAAACCGTGTGAGTGAACATCGAGTCTCCGGGCTGGAGAGGGGTTGTGCTCGATGGTTCTACTATCGCGATTCCACCGCCCAACTCCCGTGATGCACCTGCCCTTTCCCCCGTGATCTTGCCGCTCGTCCCCAGTGATAGCCCACCGGATGGCGGAGTGATGCGCTGAGGCTGAGCCCCGTGACGGCGATCACGATGGTGATGCCGCTGGGCAGTCACGGGTCGCCAAAGGGCTGGCAAAAAAGTTGTGTCATTTCAAAAAATGGGCGTATAGTAAGGGGCATTTCACAGACGTTCGTGGTGTGAACCGTGACAATCCCGACCTTTCCTGAATGTAATCACGCGCTGGTCAAGTCTTTGGCGCACTATAGCGACCAGGAATTACTGACCCTATGCCAGCGGCATCCCGATGCGGGTCAATATTTTGCTGCCATCTTCTGTCGCTACAGCCCGATGGTCTACACCTTGATTCAACACTCGGCGCGATCGCCCGTCCAGGCCGACTATTTGTTTGCCCAAACCTGGCGGCACATCTTTTATGAATTGGGAGGCTTAGACCTGCGATCGCCCCAGGGAGACAGCACGTTAACGCTCCAGAGCTGGCTGCTGAATGTTACTGCTATCTGTATTAATCAAACGGAATTACCCCCCGTCGAAGCGATTCACTACAACTTGAAGGCCGCCCCCCCGCCGCTCTGGTGCTATATGGAGCGAGCGTTGGATCAGTTGCCCCCGGTGTTGCGGCTGATTGTCTTGATGGCGCAAACCTTTGGCTGGAGTGAAACCCGCATCGCCGCCTATCTCCAAGCCGAAGGGGACACCATGACTCCGGCTGAAGTCAAAGCGCGCTTGCAGGAAGGGTACCAACTGTTAGCCGCGAATCTCCCTGAGGATGTCCGCGCAATTTATTTAGTGGGGCAACCGGAGCCATTAGCGGCCCCCTTGCCCACCCACTAAACCACACATCTTACTGGCTGCAATCTTTTGCTGGCTGGAGTCATCGTTGTGATCGCAACGATGACTCCAGCCAGATTATTGCCCTCTAGGATTGGACGCGGACGGTAACCGCTTCACAACCTGATCCACTAAACCATATGCTTTAGCTTCCTGCGCTGAGAGATAAAAGTCGCGATCGGTATCGGTCTCAATGCGTCTTAACGGTTGTCCTGTATCAGCCGCCAATATTTGATTCAGTTTGTTTTTCAACAACAGAATTTCTTTTGCCTCGATCACAATATCACTAGCCTGCCCCCCCACCCCCGACAACGGTTGGTGAATCATGATGCGAGCGTTGGGTAACGCAAAGCGCTTGCCTGGGGTTCCACCTGCCAACAAAATCCCCGCCATGGAACTGGCTTCACCCACCGTCACTGTCACCACATCCGAGCGCAGCGATCGCATCACATCATAAATCGCTAACCCTGATGTGACATCGCCCCCCGACGAATTGATATAAAGATAAATATCTTGCCCCGCTCTCTGCGCATCTAGGTACAGCAGTTGAGCAATCACCCGTTCGGCTAATTCCG
>JAIXVO010000220.1 GCA_027482985.1 Cyanobacteriota bacterium | reverse complement strand
TGTCTAAAATAAAGTCCAATTTACTGACATACTGACCCCCAACACGTAGCTATTAAAATCAATCCCGCGTTCGGTCGAATCGCCAAAACTGATGCCACCATACAAACTGAGCTGGGAATTGCGGAAGGCATTCAGGGTGATGCGTCCCAACAGTTGTTGATAAACGTCGGTGCGTTTGACCACCGTGTAATTGGCGGCAGAAAATTGGTAATCCACACCCAGTTGCATGGTGCGATTGGGATTGAGATCCCAATTTAAGGAGAGAAAAGCCACATTCAAAATTCGCGATCGGTCTTCTGGATCGGAAAAACTCACCCGAAACTGATAAATACTGTTGAGAAATAATCGCTCCGTCAGTTGATCACGCCGACTCAATTCAAACCGTACCGCCTGATCATTGAGAAAGCGCGTGCCCGACGGGAAACCGGGAATTTCATTGTTGGCAATAAATAACTGTTGATTCGTCCATCCCACTTCTGCCGTCATCGTGGGCGAGAGCTGTTGCAGAATCCCCGCCCGAATCCGGAGTTCATCGTAGTTAAACTGCGGCACTTCAAAATAACGGTTGAACGCCCCATCTACAGAGGCCAGCACATAGGTGTTAGGACCAATGCGAGGAATCGCCAGCAACGTCAGGCTGGGCCGAATTAATCCGGCATTAATCGGATCAATCCCCAGCAGCAGGTTATTACTCCGAAAGAAATCAACTCGTGGCGTGAGATACAGAATGGGCGGTGGCGTGGTTGGCCGAAACACATCTTGGATGCGAATACAACCTAGTTCTGGATCAGGATTAGGACAGCCAAAAACTGGCGGCAATTCTGGATTTCCCGGATCGGCAGCTACTCTCACAGCGGCTAGTTGCAAGTCGTCAGTGGACGATCGCTCACCTTCCCCATCACCATTAATCGGAGTCACGAGGGGATCGGAGGTAGCCTGATCCAGTAGGGGCAACTGCGTCGTGGCAACCAGCCACTCGTGCGTAGGTGTAGCGACGGGCGCAAACACAGGGGCAGTGGGGCGGACGGGCGATGCCAGCAAATCAGCGGCGCGGCGGGACGGTTTCTGCCGCAAAAACTGCGTCTTTGAGGCGGTGCGATCGCGGCGCGGCAATCTCGTTGGAACCGGACTGGTCGGCGCACTGGGCAATGCGATCGGGGTAGTTGGGGGAGCACTCGCAGCGGGTGAAGCAGGAGCGATCGGATCCTCAGGCTCTTCATTGACAGCCGCAGCAGATGGTTGGAGAGCCTCTAGCGTGAGCGGCTGATCAGCCCAGCCAGGGAGACTCAGCAAGCAGAGAAACAGCGACAACGGGAACCAAGATCCAGCCGAACAAACCAGCTTGAGCAATAGCGGCAATGGGGCAGAACAGCCTGCTGACTCCAGCACCATACATTTACTGAAAAACTGCCAAATACCCATCATCCAACTTTAGCGAAGCTTGATCCGTGCCGATCCTAATGTTCTCTGAAATCTTACTGCCCTCTGGGACTATTCAGCTTTTTTCTATTCAACCCAGCTTTGTCACCTCCTGTCATCCCTCATAATGGTCAGTTTTTGCGATCACCATAACTTCTACTCAATGCTTACCGTAATGCTACTCAGTTGTTTGTGAAGATTCGGTCAAGACCGATAGCGTTTTCCCTCTCCGGAGAACTACGTAGTTATGATGAAGCTGCTGAGACGATCCTTAAGGGGTGTAAAGTTCTGATAAGGTTCATTCAATTGAGCAGGGATACCATGGCTAGTCGAACTTTCCTGAGTCTTGTCACGTCACTACTGGTTTGCGCTGGCGGCATTATGATTGCTTTGCCCGCTCAGGCAGAAACGCCGCTGCTCCGAGCCACCATTCAGAAAGTCAAGAATCGGGTCGTGCTGAATCCGAAGCGGCAGGCTGGACGGCAGGCTCAGATTAAGGATGAAATGACCCCTGGTGATGCCCTGCAAACCTTTCAAAAGGCCATGGCGGAACTCCGCTTCAATGATAGTTCCGTGGCTCGGATCGGTGAAAGAGCGATTTTCAACTTTGAACCCAATACCCGCAACATGGATTTGAAAAGCGGCACCGTCCTGCTGCTGATTCAACCGGGACAGGGCAAAACTCGCGTCCGGACACCCAATGCCGCAGCCGGTATCCGTGGTTCCGCTTTATTTATTCGCTACATCGAAGACAGTGGTGTGACGATGGTGGGTGCCCTGACCAATAGCGATATCGAAATTAGCAATGCCGATGGCACTCAAACAGTCGTCTTGAAAGCGGGGCAGATGGGCTACGTCCATCAAGGTCGGATTGGCGTGTTCAACTTTGACCAGAAGTTGTTTCAGGAAACCAGCCCCTTCTTTAAAGATATTGATTGGAACGAAGCTCCCGGTGCTGTGCGAGAAGAAATTGAAGCCGCTTTGCAACAGCAATCCGCGATCGCGGGTAACTACCAAGACACCCCTGACTGGACGAAACTCGCCGATAACCGCAGCACTCCTCCCACAGCGGTGGAAGTTGCGACGGCTGCGAACCCACTCCGTCCACCCATTGAGAAAGATCTCCTGCCAACTGGAAATTCTGGTCAACCGGTAGTTCCCCCCTCAAATTCGGGCAATTCTACCGGCTCAGGGGTTATCACTGCACCTCTGCCTGGAGAACCTGCGATCGTATCTCCGCAACCCCCCATGCCCACCCTACCTTCCCCTCCAACGGCGGTAACTCCAGCACCATTACCCGATCGCCCAGTGCCTCAACCCGTGCCGCCAACTATCGTCACACCACCTAGCGCAGTTCCTACACCCACTCCCCCGTCACCCACAGCCCCACCTATTAGCAATATTCCAACTCCGGTCAATCCACCAACGCGACCAGTTCCGGCCCCTCCATCGGGCACTATTCCTGCCATCCCCACACCCAACGGCCCCGGCACCACAATTCCAGCACAACCTAGTAATCAACCCCCAGTTGCGCCCCCACCTGCGCCTCCAGTTGTTGTAGTCCCTCCGGCTCCCGCACCCGTTGCGCCGCCGGCTCCCCCAGTCGTCGCAGCTCCCCCAGCGCCGGCCCCCGTCCCAGTTCCGGTACCAGTGCCTGCTCCGCCTATAGTGGCTGCACCACCTGCTCCGGCTCCCGCTCCAGTCGCTAACGTTCCGGCTCCAACGCCTGTAGTATCGACACCCGTGCCTGCTCCAACGCCTGTCGCCTCGCCGTCGGATCTGTCACCCGTGTCGCTGCCCAGCACCACGCCGACTCCGCCGCCCCCTGCCCCTACGACTCCCCAGGTGATTACCCCGTCCACAGGCGCGCCGACACCGTAGCAGGAGGTAAGTTGAATGGTCAATCGAAGCAGCATCTTCTTGGAGCACTACGTCCTGGATCCAGTGCGATCGGTTTTCAATGCCCCACTGCGCTCGAATACGAGCCATAATGCGGTGGCATTACGGTTGAGGCTGGTCAAGTAATACAAATCCCCTTCAACAATTTTCAGTATGAAAAATTAGCTGGTATTAGGCGAGATATCTAGCTCTAGATCCCGGCAATCATGCGTTGGGATGCCAAAAAGGAAGGGGTTTGGGTGAAGAACACACTAAATGCACTCAAGGCAGCATCTTCCATCCCATAGTGAGTATTCTTGCCAGTGCCTTTGTCCGGTAGCGCCGATGATCGCTACGCAAGCATCGGGATTTCGAGGGTTCTGCCAGTCCATTAGGTATCCAGCGTCTAGAAGCCTGGTTGCGGCGGCGGCAATTTTTTTTGAGAAAGGTCGCCTGTTTTGGTAGATTTGCACTAAACTGGCTCAGTTCGCTGGACGGCGAATAGTACACTAGAATTAATCCGTCGCAAGGGCAAAGATTCTCATGGAGCAACAATCGGGCTTTACAGTCACTCAATTGGATGCAGTTGCCTGGTTGCGATCGCTCAACGATGCTTCAGTGGATTTGATTATTACCGATCCGCCCTACGAATCCTTGGAAAAACATCGGAATATTGGCACCACCACTCGCCTCAAGCAAAGTAAAGCGTCAAGTAATCAATGGTTTCAGATTTTCCCCAACGATCGCTTTGCCGAATTATTTGTAGAACTGTATCGCGTGTTGAAGCGAGATCGCCATTTTTACTTATTTTGTGATGCTGAAACGATGTTTATTGTGAAACCGATTGCCGAAGCGGTTGGGTTTAAATTTTGGAAACCTTTGGTTTGGGATAAACAAAAAATTGGGATGGGTTATCACTATCGAGCCAGGTACGAATTTATTCTGTTTTTTGAAAAAGGCAAACGCAAACTCAAGAATTTAGGAATTGCTGATATTTTAGAATGTCCCCGCGTGTTCCGGGGATATCCCTCTGAGAAACCGACTGAGCTTGCCGATTGTTTGATTAAACAAAGCGCTGAATTAGGCGAAATTGTAATTGATCCCTTCATGGGTTCAGGGAGTACAGGCGTTGCTGCGTTGCAAAATCATTGCTTATTTCTAGGCAATGATATTTGTCCTGAAGCCATAGAGATCTCGACCCAACGCTTGAGCCAAATCACGCCCAAGGTGGAGGTGACACCCGCATGACTGGACATCAATATGCAACCTTAATTGCACATTATATCTGGCATAATTTTCGCGATCGCGGCATTCAAATCTATCGCGAAATTAGCCTAGGCAAGTCCATCATCGGCAAAAATCGCCGCATTGATTTGTTCTTAATTTCGGAAGTGACCAACTCCGCCTTTGCGATTGAATGTAAGTTTCAAGAATCTCAAGGGACGGTGGAAGAAAAAATTCCCTACACCTTGAATGATTTGATGGCAATGCCGATGCAGGGCTGCATTGTCTATGCTGGCAATGGCTTTTCTAAGGGCGTTTTACACATGCTCGAAGCGGCAGAAATTGCAGCTTACTGTTGGCCGGATGAGCACAGTTTGGATTCTAGCGATCGCACCAAAGAATTTGATCATTTACTGGCGATGCATTTTGGTTGGTGGGATATTGCCGTCGCTGGGAAAAAACCCTGGAGTCCCCAAACGACCTTGGATCAACTCATAGAAGAACCGCTGCGAACTCCGGTACACTAAATGAGGATTTACGGGAGTTAGCAACGATGGCACCACTGGCATTACTCAGTGTTTCGGATAAGACAGGCATTATCGAGTTGGCGCGTCAACTTGTCACTGAGTTTGGGTTTGACCTGATCAGTAGTGGCGGGACTGCTGCTGTCTTGAAACAAGCGGGATTGCCTGTCACGAAAGTCTCCGACTACACTGGGTCGCCAGAAATTTTAGGGGGACGGGTGAAAACGCTGCATCCTCGCATTCATGGCGGGATTCTGGCGCGGCGAGATGTACCCAGTGATGTGGCTGATTTGGAAGCCCAACACATCCGCCCGATCGCTCTCGTCGTCGTCAATCTCTACCCGTTTGAGCAGACGATCGCCAAACCCGATGTTGCCCTGGCCGACGCGATCGAGCAGATTGATATTGGTGGCCCTGCCATGCTGCGAGCTTCGGCCAAAAATTTCGCGCATTTGACGGTGCTGTGTCAGCCCAGCCAGTATGAACCGTATCTGGCGGAGTTGCGCCAATCGCAGGGTGTCGTGTCGCTGGCATTTCGCCAAACCGCAGCTCTGCAAGCCTTTCAGCATACAGGAACCTATGACCAGGCGATCGCCACTTACCTCGCCCAACAAGAAGCTGCCACCGATACTGACTCGTCCGCAGACTCCTTACCTGCCCGCTTCACCCTGACTGGGACCCAATTACAGGCGTTGCGATATGGCGAAAATCCCCATCAACCTGCGGCCTGGTATCAATCTGGGGCGATCGCGACGGGTTGGGCGGCGGCGACCAAATTGCAAGGCAAAGAACTCAGCTATAACAACCTGGTGGATCTGGAAGCCGCTCGTCGCCTGATTACTGAGTTTGCTGGAGCCGAGGATGCCCCTGCTTGCGCCATCCTGAAACATACCAATCCTTGTGGCGCGGCCTTGGGCACGACGATCGCCGAAGCTTACCAAAAAGCGTTTGCTGCCGATTCCACCTCCGCGTTTGGGGGCATCGTGGCGCTGAATCGGGCGATCGATGCCGAGACTGCCACCGAGCTGACAAAAACCTTTTTGGAATGTGTGGTCGCTCCCGGTTGTGATGCCGCCGCCACCGAAATTTTGACCGCGAAATCGAAAGTGCGGGTGTTGATTCTGCCGGAGTTGCAGGCGGGACCGACCCATACGGTGAAGGCGATCGCTGGCGGGTTCTTAGTGCAAACGGCGGATGACATCATCGCCCATCCCGCTGACTGGAAAGTAGTCACGACCGCCCAACCGACTGCCGCTCAACTGGAAGAACTCCTGTTTGCCTGGAAAGTTTGCAAACACGTGAAATCGAATGCCATTGTCGTTACCCGCGATCGCGCCACGCTGGGGGTCGGTGCCGGCCAGATGAATCGCGTCGGTTCCGTCAAAATTGCCCTGGAACAAGCCGGAACTCAAGCTCAAGGGGCAGTCCTGGCAAGTGATGGCTTTTTCCCCTTCGATGATTCTGTTCGCACCGCTGCCGCTGCTGGCATTCAAGCGATCGTCCAGCCGGGAGGCAGTTTACGCGATCAAGACTCGATCAACGCCGCCAACGAACTCGGTCTAGTCATGGTACTCACAGGCATCCGCCATTTTCTGCATTAAGTAGAAAGGCGCAATTAAATGTAGGATCGCCGTAGGTTGGGTTGAACACCGTGAAACCCAACACCAATCATTGTTGCGTTGGGTTACGCTGCCGCTGACCCAACCTACGAAAGAATCGGTGTTTCAGCAGAGTTGTGAGGCCATCAACGACGAATCCTTAGCCTCTGCCTCATACAATTCCAGCGGTAAGCCATCTGGGTCGGGGAAGAAGGTGAACCGTTTGCCCGTCAGTTCATCCAGGCGAATCGGTTCGGTGACAATGCCTTTCGCGTTTAAATCAGCCACGATCGCGTCCAGATCATCCACCTCAAACGAAAGATGCCGCAAACCGCAAGCTTCTGGATTATTGACACGAGCGGGTGGCTGAGGAAAAGAAAACAATTCGATCTGTGCCGTTCCCACTTGCAAATCCAGCTTGTAGGATTGGCGGGCAGCCCGGTAAGTTTCGCGAATCACGGGAAAGCCCAGCAGGTTGACATAGAAGTGTTTCGAGCGATCGTAGTCAGAGCAAATGATGGCAATGTGGTGAATCGTCAGCATGCTTACACCACGGGCAAAATCATGCCTTCTCTCGCTAACACACTGTTGGGGAAGACCGCTTCAACTTGCGCTTCAATCTGATCCAAAAAATCGTCCGTATGGTTGGGGTCATGGTGGAAGACGACGAGTTTTTTCACGCCAGCCGCTTTGGCCGCTTTCACTGCTTCCTGCCAGGTGGAGTGCCCCCAGCCGATTTTGGGTGATTTGGGATCGTGATATTCTTCGTCCGTATAACAGGCATCGTAGATCATGACATCAGCGTTGCGGGCGAGATACAGCAGATTCTCATCCAGGCGATCGGGGAAATGTTCGGTATCGGTGGCATAAACAGCAGTACGACCCTGCCAGGTAATGCGGTAGCCCATCGCAGTGTTGGGATGGTTGAGCGACCCCGTTTCAATCAAAATATCGTCCAGTTCCATCTTCTCGCCGGGACAGAGGTCATAGAACTTGAGATCCGATTGCATTACTTGCATCGGCACCGGGAAGTTGGGATGCAACATCTGGTCGTGCAACCGTTGCTTCATTGAGGCCCCATTGGGGGCGATCGCGCCATAGATATGGAAACAGTTGCCTTTCACGAAGGCGGGCACAAAGAACGGAAAGCCCTGAATATGATCCCAGTGGGAATGGGTAAAGAACATGTAGGCTTCGACGGGCATCTCCTTCAGGAGCGATTTCCCCAACACCCGCAAACCCGTGCCGCCGTCAAAAATCAGCCGTTTGCCGCCCACGCGCATCTCGACACAAGAGGTATTGCCGCCATACCGGACGGTTTCGCTACCCGGTGCCGGAATACTACCACGCACACCCCAAAACTGAATTACAAATTCAGCGGGAGCAGACCGTTCCAGCATCGATTCTGGGGTTGCCTCAGGAGAAGAGGGCCGTTCAAGCTCTGACATTATTGATTACACTTGCCTTTTCTAGCAGATCTGTGTACCGATGGACTTGGAGTAGCCGGTTTTGATCATCAACCAGGACGACAGTCGGGGAGAAGGCGGATAACTCTGCTGAGGACAGTTGACCGTAGGTCATCACGATCAGCCGATCTCCCACCATCCCCAGCCGCGCTGCCGCACCATTCAGTTGGATTTCGCCTGAACCCGCAGGTGCCGCGATCGCGTAGGTAATCAACCGTTCACCATTAGAGATATTAACGACTTGCACCTGCTCATAAGGTAGAATGCCCGCAGAAGCTAACAGAAGTTCATCAATGCTAATGCTACCTACATAGTTTAGATTAGCGGCAGTTAAAGTGCATTGATGAATTTTGGCCAAAAGAAATGTACGCTGCATCTCTCAAAAGCTTCTGAGCACCAGAAGCGTGGATTGAACTGAATCACCCCAACTAACCTCTAATTACTGTATATTTCCCATTTTGTGAGGGGTAACAGGGACATAGATGGGGAAAAAGGCATAAAAAGTAATAAATATTCACGAATTTGAGGCTAAGAGCAAGATTTTTAGCCTCAGGCTGGCTAGGGCGTACAACCGCACGCCCCAATTTTCACGTCTGAACACAGGGTGCTGGAGCTGGTGCTCAACGCAAGTTGTCAGGATTTACTTGGCATTACCCGCCTTGATACATTCCTCCACCAGTGGCATCACATGGTCAACATCTTTCCACCCTAAAATTTCGGTCACTTTCTTTTCCAGATTCTTGTAAGTTCTGAAAAATTCAGCAATTTCGTCCAACCGATGGGGGGCAACATCAGCCAGGGACTTCACCTGAGCATAACGGGGATCTTTATCGGGAACACAAAGGATTTTCTCGTCGCGATCGCCCCCGTCAATCATTTCCAGCATCCCAATTGGGCGAGCCGCAATGACACAACCGGGGAAAGTCGGCTGATCCATCATCACCATGCCATCGAGGGGGTCGCCATCGTCTGCCAATGTATTGGGCACAAATCCATAGTCAAAGGGATATTGCACCGAGGCAAACAAGACGCGATCGAGGGCAAAGGCATTCAAGTCCTTGTCGAACTCATACTTATTCTTACTGCCGCCGGGAATTTCGATCAGGACATTTAATAAACCCGGTTTCGGTTGAGGCGGAATGCGCGTTAAATCCACTGCGTAACTCCCAAACTACTGAACAATAATGAGGATGTTTCCCCGAATAGCATTTTAGGGCAAAGGGGGGAAGGGCAGGAGTCAGGAGGCAGGAGTCAGGAGGCAGAGCTTGGCGCAAAGCCTGGAAGATTTTGAACGCCCCCATTCCCGGTCTGCCGGAAACCGCCGAAATTACCAAACACCTGGCGGAGATCTTGCCTGCGATCGCCAAAATTCTGGCAGTCTAAACCAGTTCCCCCAAAGCATCCCGACAACCCTTAGGGGTGCAGCATGCGGTCGGATCTTTGCCATCGCGCAACGGTCATTTGCCGCCTGCTCAACTCTGTCAGGGGTCTTGTTCTCTCAGAATTTTGTAGGATAGGGTCAGCGATCGCCAATTACCCATCAACAACTTTGGGAATTGAGGCGTGACGCTGCGCACACACATCCTGCGGGGCTGACACAGATATGACAGTGGATGGAGAAATTTTACAAGCGGTCACTCAGATGCCAGAGCCGCTGAAGCAAGAGCTGTTGCATTATGCCCGCTATCTGATTGAGAATTACGCCCCAGCCAATACCGAGGAAAAAAAGGCTTCAGGGAAACGGCGATCGGGAATTCTCAAAGGGACTTTCGTTTTGCCACTCCCTGATGATTTTGATGCGCCCTTGGATGACCTGAAGGACTATATGGAATGAGTCGTTATTGTCAGTGCGGATCAGACGTTTGATGCTGATCCAGTGCAACGGATCTGGGGATAAGTTTCTCGCGATCGCGCCATGCCCTTCGAGTCACACCCCTTGTGGCACAATGGGAAACAGTCGTTCATATAACTAACTCTTTTAGGTAAGCCCGTGATCACTGCAAACGCACCTTCTACAGAGAATGGTCGGTCTGTCTCAGCGACCGCCCGCCGCCGTCCGGTGTTTCCCTTCACCGCGATCGTCGGACAGGATGAAATGAAACTGGCGTTGCTATTGAATGTCATCGATCCCAAAATTGGGGGGGTGATGATTATGGGCGATCGCGGAACGGGCAAATCTACCACCATTCGCGCCCTGGCCGATTTGTTACCCGAAATTGAAGTCGTGGCAGATGATCCCTTCAACAGTTGCCCCCACGATTTAGAACTGATGGGTGACGAAGTGCGCCAAAAGCGAGAACAGGGGCTAAACGTGCCCGTCGCTTTGAAAAAAGTGCAGATGGTTGATCTCCCGCTGGGCGCTACCGAAGATCGCGTCTGCGGCACGATCGACATTGAAAAAGCCCTCTCGGAAGGGGTGAAAGCCTTTGAACCAGGACTCCTCGCTAAAGCCAATCGCGGCATTCTCTACGTGGATGAAGTCAACCTGCTGGATGATCACCTCGTGGATGTCCTGCTCGACTCTGCCGCTTCCGGCTGGAACACCGTTGAGCGGGAAGGCATCTCGATTCGGCACCCGGCCCGCTTTGTGTTAGTCGGTTCGGGCAACCCGGAAGAAGGCGAACTGCGACCGCAGTTGCTCGATCGCTTTGGCATGCACGCGGAAATTCGGACGGTGAAAGAGCCAGCCATGCGGGTGCAAATTGTGGAGCAACGGACTGAGTTTGACCAAAATCCCCAGGTCTTTCTCGATCAACACCACACCCAGCAGGCAGACCTTCGGCAAAAGTTGGTGGATGCTCAGGAACGGTTGAAGACGGTCGCGATCGAGTACGATTTGCGGGTGAAAATCTCGCAAGTGTGTTCCGAGTTGGATGTGGACGGGTTGCGGGGCGATATTGTCACCAACCGCGCCGCCAAAGCGCTCGCTGCCTTTGAAGGTCGCGATGAAGTCACCGTCAGTGATATTCGGCGCGTTGTCACCCTCTGTCTGCGGCACCGTCTGCGGAAAGACCCGCTGGAGTCGATCGATTCGGGGTATAAAGTCGAAAAAGTGTTTAACGCCATTTTTGGTGAAGCCGCTTAGGACAAGATCTCTCATTCTCTGGAGGTCGTCATGGATCTGGCTAACGTTACGCCGCAAGATGCGCGATCGCGCTTCCCGACTCCTTGCCCGGAGGCTATCGGGAGTGCGCATCCGGCGACCCTGCCGACGATGTATGATCTGCCCAGCGAAGATCCGAACGAACCCGGTTTGCCCGACGAATTTCACGACCTCCAACCCCATCTCCTGAGTGCCACGGTCCGCATTGGGGGGCGCGGTGCCGGTGAAATCTTTACCGGAACGGATATGAATGTCTATTACGACATTCGCCATCCGCTGTGGCACAAGCGGCCTGATTGGTTTCTGGTGTTGGGCGTGCCGCGCCTGTATGCCGAAACGGATTTACGGATGAGTTATGTGGTCTGGCAGGAGCGGGTCAGCCCGACGGTGATTGTCGAGTTGCTGTCACCGGGTACGGAAGACGAGGATATGGGCAGAACCACCGCTGCGATCGCTGCGCCGCCAACGAAATGGCAGGTGTATGAGCAAATTCTCCGCGTCCCGTACTACGTCATTTACGATCGCTACACCAACACCCTGACCGCTTTTCAGTTGCAAAATGGCCGTTACCAGGAAATGACCGTGACTGAAGGCAAAGTCTGGATGCCAGATCTGGATTGCGGTGTCGGCTTGTGGTACGGCACCTATGACCAGATTACCCGCCCCTGGTTGC
>JAIXVO010000825.1 GCA_027482985.1 Cyanobacteriota bacterium | reverse complement strand
GTCCAATCCTTTGCTAATTTTTCCGCTAGCCACGGTGAAACTGCTGCGGCTCAAACTCTGGCTCCGCCGGAAAGTTTGCGGCAGGCGCGAGCTTTAGCCTGGGAAGCGGCAGTGCTGGTGCAAACGCCTCCCCATCCGGTAGACCGCTGGCAGGCGGCGCGCTTGAAATGGCGACAGGCAATCCGGTTGTTAGAGGCAATTCCAACCACTGCGACTGAGTTTTCCACTGCTCAAACAAAATTAGCGGATTACCGAGTCAAAGCGGCTGCCATTCATCAACGCTTGGCAGATGAGGAACTGGCGATCGATCAGTTTGAGCAGGCGCAAAAGGTGGCCTGGCAGGCGGCTGTCATGGTACAAAACCCACCCCATGCCTTACCGATTTGGCAGCGATCGCAGGAACGCTGGGAACGAGCAACGCGGTTGCTGGAGGCCATCCCCCCCCTGACGACTGTCACCCGGAAGGCGCAACCCAAACTCGTAACCTATCGCCAAAATTACGCTACCATTGCCGCCCGCATTAAAGCCGAACAAACCATTTTGGCAACTTTGAGCCAATTTCGCGAGACGGTGACGCGCCTTAACACCTTACAAACTAGGGCGTTAACCGGACAGACGGAAGACCCGATTGGCATCAACTACGAGGATTATCAGCAATTCGTGCGATCGCTCCAGGTCCTTGCCGAACAAGTAGACTCGATTTCCGTCGCTGCTACGCATCCAGCCGTTCAAGAAATGCGTGCGGCCATTGCTGACTACGAATTCGCCCTCTCGATCTGGCAAACTTACCAGCGCCATAAAGCCGCTAATGCCGACTGGCTCCAGAATGGCGACTTTTTTAACCGCCTGGTGCCGTTGTCCTTAATAGACAGCGATCGCCTCCTAGGTCGGTATGATGTCCAAACTCAACCGGGGGTGAGATCCACCAAGGTGCCGCTCAAGTCCACTGTTTGGGCGATCTGGGAAAAAGCTGATGAACATGCGCGGGCATCCCAGCAGAAGGTTTCGAGTTTGCAGTAAGAAGCCGATACAATTTTGTTAAGGGATGTGAATAAGCGGATGTCGCGCCCCCAAAGCGTTTCATCCCTGACTCCGGGCTGGTGTTCAGTTGCGCGCCTGGGGCTGGATTTGCGTCTCTGTCCCAGTTGTTACTCGGTGCTTATGCTGACTCCCTCCGACCGTCCTGAACCCACCTGGATCACTGTGCTACGGCTATTGCGTTGGGATAAACCCGCTGGCCGGTTAATTTTGATGATTCCGGCTTTATGGGCGGTAGTATTGGCGGCGGCTGGCACTCCCCCCCTGCCCTTAATTGGGGTGATTATTCTGGGCACCCTGGCGACGAGTGCGGCGGGCTGCGTGGTGAATGATCTATGGGACCGCAATATTGACCCCAAAGTGCAACGCACCCGCAAGCGACCCTTAGCGGCGCGATCGCTGTCAGTCCAGGTGGGCATTGGCGTCGCGATCATCGCTTTGGGCTGTGCCTGGGTGCTGTCCACCTATCTCAATCCCCTCACGTTCTGGCTCTGTGTGGCAGCGGTGCCTGTGATTGTGTTGTATCCCCTCGCCAAGCGCGTCTTCCCGATTCCACAATTGGTGTTGGCGATCGCTTGGGGCTTTGCCGTCTTAATTAGCTGGAGCGCCGTCAGTTGTAACCCAACTCCCGCCGCCACGCCTTGTCTCGGTACCGCCACCTGGTTACTCTGGGGCGTAACCCTCTGCTGGACGCTGGGCTTTGATACCGTCTACGCTATGTCCGATCGCGACGACGATCGCCGCCTGGGTGTCAACTCCAGCGCCCTATTTTTCGGTAAGGCCGCCCCCCACGCTGTCGGTATTTTTTACCTGGCAACTGCCATGCTCCTAGCCGCTACAGGCTTTTATCTTGCCCTCAATTGGGTCTTCTGGCTGGCTTTACTGTTAGCCATCGCTGGCTGGCTCTGGCATTACTACCAACTCTGCCAACGCACCATTTCACCCGTCACCTACCCCCAACAATTTCGCCAAAATGTTTGGATCGGCTTTATTTTGCTGGCAGGGATGATTTTAGGGACAAGGTAGGGATAGGCAGGAGTTAGGAGGAATAGGGTAGAGACGTGCCGTTGGCACGTCTGGATCGGATAGATGAACAACCCATGGGCATCGGTATTTCCATGATAGAAAGGGTGCTTTCCTTCTACCGAAAGATGGTCGCGATCGCCTGAAATTTTTCTTTCCCCCAATCCTCTGCGCTTTCCCCCAATTCTCTGCTTAGACGTGCCAGCGGCACTTCTCTACGAAATTTTTCTTCGGCTCTTTCCCGCCTTCCGCCGATTAGACACGCCAACGGCACGTCTCTACGATTTTTCTCTCCTGACTCCTGACTCCTGGCTTCTGTCTTCCCTCTCCCTCCCTCTTACTCCCTTGCCCTCCCATTAAGAAAGCTGGATCAGAACCCTGATCCAGCTTTTGAGTCTGTTGTAGAGTGAAAGGTCTACAAACACGTAGGAGAGAAATCGACTAGGGATCGGTTTGCAGCATTTGGGGTTGCAGGCAAGCCACCATTTGCTGAATGCCTCGGTGTAAGCGGCGAGTCACAGTCATCGGGCTGACCCCAATGCGTTCGGCGACTTCTTTGCGCGACAGGTCTTTGATAAAGACAAACTCGATCGCTTGGCGGGTTTTGTCTTCCAGTTGGTTCAGGGCGCGTTGCAATTGTTGCCGATCTTCTTCCAAAATTTGCAGGTTTTGGTAGTGAGCGTCGGGCAGGGTGTCGCCGAGGGTCATGGGTGAATCAACTTGTTGGCTGATGGTGGCATCCAAGCTGAGGGGTAAGCGGTTTTTGGTCGCTAATTTGCTTTCGCGCCACTCGTTCACCGAAACGCCCAACTGAACGGCCACTTCTTCGTCAGTGGGTTGGCGACCATAGGCTTCCATCAGTTCTTCGCGGACTTTCTGACCCGCTTTGTTGAGTTGCTGCCAGCGGCGGGGAATTTTAACAGTAGAGCTGCGATCGCGGAGGAAGTGCAACATCTCGCCCCGGATGTAGGGGACAGCGAAGGAACTGAAGGCACAACCTTGGTTGGGATTGAATCGTTCGATGGCGCGAATTAAACCCAAATAACCAATCTGTTCTAAATCTTCATAGGGTTCAGCACATTGATGGCTAACTCGGTGAGCAATCTTTCTCACTAAACCCGCATTCATTTGAACAAGTTGGTTGCGAAGTCTAACCGAGGGCTTCTGGTGATACGCAATGAGTAGTTCCATGCCGCGAGAGCGTACGTTAGTTTGAGTCGCCGTCATTTGCAGTTACCTTTCACATCAGAGTTGAATTCATTCTCCTCAGTGAGGGGGGGGTAAACCATCGTCGATCTACGGTACTTCTCAGCAGTGCCCCCTGAGGGGTCGGCATAAACACTTAAACAGCTCCGCCACTTGCCGCCAGCCAAATGGCTCAAACCTTCTCAATATCAACGCTTCAAGGCTTGCTGCAAAATCTCCTGATGGATCAGGGCGCGATCGGTCAAAAACTGTAGTTGATCAGACGACAGCGGCTCACCATTGGCGTAATGATCCAGCCAGGTCTGGCAGATTTCGTTGGGATCGGTTGGCATGGTGGCGAGTTCCCATCCAGGAATAGTAATCTCGCTCATGAGTTGACTCACCTTCGGGTCATAGCTCAGGGCAAAACACCGACAGTCTTCTGCCGCCGCCATAATCAAGCTATGTAATCGCATGGCGATCGCCATTTCCACGCCGCGAAACACCCCTTTGAGCTGATCCGGATCTTCCAGCAGCAAAATTTTGCTGACTCCGGGGAGATACGGGTGGATCTGCTCCGCGATCGCCAAATCTTGCGACTTCTGGAAGGGCACCAACAAAATAAACGCCTGGGTCGCCTTTTGAAACGCGACCAGCGCTTGGGTGAGCTGATCGATGTGTTGCGGGGTTAATTGCCGATGATGCCGTAGATTTACGGCCACGCGGGGGGCGGGTAAGTTCCACAGTCCGGCCACGGGGCGCGAGGTCATCGCCCACACGGGGTCAGGTGCTAGGGTGAACGGAATGCCCCAGTCAGCCAGGAGTGCGGCTGAACCGCGATCGCGCACACTGACAGCCGTACAACGGGCAAAGGTTTGGCGAGCTAACCAGCGGGTCTGAGGCTGTTTGAGGGGACCAATGCCCTGCGCCCAGGCCACCGTTTTTAAGCCCAGCCGTTGCGCCAGTTGCATTAAGCCAATGTAGTACAGGGGACTGATCGCACTGGTGGCATCTTGAATCAGACTCCCCCCACCCCAAATGAACACCTGAGATTGGCGGAGAGTTTGCAGTACGGCGACAGGATCTTTGCGATTGATCGCCGCAATCTGATAGCGATCGCGCGTTTGTTCGGGGTTCCCAGAGAGGGCGATCGGGGTCACGTGGGTGGGCAAGAGTTGCAGTAGCGATGCCAGTAACGCCTCATCGCCACCATTGCCCATGCCATAATAACCACACAAAACTGCTTGCATTGAAGCTCCCCTCTCTCGCTCGTCGTGCCAGACCTTAGAAGATCTTCAGAGGCAGCGGCACTCCCGTCAATCACAACCCCCAACTTTACCCAACGCCTATGAATGCTCTGTCAATTCCTACCTGGGTGATTCACGTTTCCAGTGTGCTCGAATGGATCGCCGCCATTTGGTTAATCTGGATTTATGGCGAAGTCACCCAACAGCGCTACTGGGGGGCTTTATCCTGGGCGATGTTACCCGCCCTCGTGAGTGCCATGTGTGCCTGTACCTGGCATTTTTTCGATAACCCCACCTCACTGGATTGGCTCGTCACCCTGCAAGCCGCCATGACGGTTCTTGGCAACATCACCCTGATGATCGCGGCCTGGTGGATTTGGCGACAGACCCGCGATCGCCGTTCCCCCTCGTGAGGATGAAGGCAGAGCGCAGACGGCAGGAGGCAGACGGCAGGGGGCAGAGGGCAACAGCCCTGCTGCGGATTGTCTTCGGCTACGCGGTTGACTCCTGGCTAGATGCGCCAACGAGTCGCTCAGAGTTGCTACGCTTCTATCTCCGCTTCCGACCCAGACGTACCAGCGGCACCGTCTCTACCCTCTTCCTCCTGACTCCGGACTCCTGTCTTCTGACTCCTTCTTCCGCTCCTGCCGCAAAATTCCTCGGTATGGCAAGATGAGTGGGTGTCTTTTGGGAACGGTTTCCATGTCATCGAGCAGTCCATCTTTAGAGTTTGAAATTCAACGATTGCGGGCGATTCGGCATACTTTGTTGCGACTCCACAAGGCGTTATTAGAATCGGAACGCGAAGCCTACGAGCAGCACTACGGGCAGATTCAGAATAATGGGGAATTTTTTCGGTTAGTGATTGGGCATGAATGGTTTGACTGGCTCAGACCGATGTCGCAGTACATTGTGCAAATCGATGAACTGTTTGCGAGTAAAGAACCGATTGGGCTGGAGCCAGTGACGGCGCTGCTGGCTCAGGCGCAGACTCTCTTACAGGTTTCAGAAGACGGCAGTCTGGCGGAACAACGCTACTATCAGGCGATTCAACGTGACCCAGAGATTGCCTTTATGCATGCGGAAATGTTCGCCCTCCTCAAAAGCGACGTTTGACCCGCCCACCGCGATCGCGCCGCCTGGATTCAGTGTGAGTCCGTACAGCATGAACCATTTTAAAAATGATTTTTCTGTTACGCTTCGTAATACTTGAGCGATCGCGGGTGCTGTGTCAGCGCGATCGTGCTGCAAATTTCTTTTCACTGAGGGAATAGACTCCATGACCGCAACCGTCACCCCCTATACCTTAGATGCCGTCATCGCCGATTTGAGTGGGCTGGAAGTCATTACAGACCCGACCCAAATCAGCAAGCTATCTCAGGATTACTACACCTACAGCCCGGTTTTAGTCGAAGCTTTGAGCGATAAACGGGGGGAGTTGGTGGTGCGGGTCATGAGTGAGGCGGAAGTGCTGCGGGTGGCGCAGGTTTGTGTTCAGCATCGCGTGCCCTTAACAGTACGGGGAGCGGGGACGGGCAACTATGGGCAATGTGTGCCGCTGGCGGGGGGAGTGATTCTCGACTTGTCGGGGATGCAGCAAATTCACTGGATTCGCCCGGGGATGGCCTACGTGGAACCAGGTGTGAAACTGGCAGCGATCGATAAACAAGCTCGCGAAACGGGTTGGGAAATTCGGATGGCTCCCTCGACCTACCGCAAGGCGACCATTGGTGGCTTTATTGGGGGCGGCAGTGGTGGCATTGGCTCGATTAATTATGGACTGTTGGGCGATCGCGGTAATATTCTGGCGCTGCGAGTCGTGACGATGGAAGCGGAACCGCGAGTCGTGGAATTACGCGGCGATGATGTGTACAAAGTCGCCCATGCCTGGGGCACCAATGGCATTATTACTGGGCTGGAGATTCCCTTGGGACCGGCTTATGCTTGGGCAGAGGCGATCGTCGCCTTCCCCGATTTCATGACCAGTGCTCGCTTTGGGCAGGCATTGAGTGATAGTGACGGCATCATCAAAAAAATGGTTTGCATTTGTGCCGATCCCATTCCTACTTACTTTGCCGCACTCAAGAGTTACATTCCAGATGGCAGTCATGTCGCGTTGGTGCTGGTGGCAGAGTGCTGTTTGGAGCCATTTAACGAACTGGTGCAGCAATTTGCCGGACAGGTTTGTTATCAGAAGTCGGCATTGGAAGCCAGTAAGGGCATTACGTTGGTGGAATATTCCTGGAATCACACCACATTGCACGCTCGGAGTGTCGATCCCAGCCTGACTTACCTCCAAACAATTTTTCCCGACGACAAAGAATTGAAGGTCGTGGAACATCTTTATCACCATTACGGCGATGAAGTCATGATGCACTTGGAGTTTTTACGGTTGGGCGGTGCCGCTCGTCCGGCGGGATTGCAAATTGTACGTTACACTACACCAGAGCGGCTCCAAGACATCATGGCCTACCACGATCAGCAAAATGCCTTGATTTTCAATCCTCATACCTACATTCTGGAGGAAGGCGGTCGGAAGACCGTGGACATCAAGCATTTAAAATTTAAAGAAGAGATGGATCCCTACGGCTTACTGAACCCCGGCAAGATGCGCGCCTGGCTGGAACGGCAAGATGGGGAAAACGTTAAGCATCTTTAGGAAAAGAAGTCCCTCTTAAAATCTGTGTTAGACTCAATCGAGCTAGATTATTTTCGGTTTTGCAATTGACTTCACCTTTTTCTTTGTGGGCAATTCTCCGAATCTTAGTCTTAGTTTTATTTCATGTCGGAGAATTCCCATGTCAGTTTATGTTGGTAATCTGTCCTTTAAGGTGACAGAAGAAGATTTGGTTGAGACTTTCTCGGAATACGGGACTGTTAAGAGTGTTCAACTGCCTAAAGATCGGGAAACTGGTCGGATGCGCGGTTTTGCTTTCGTAGAGATGTCTTCTGATGCAGAAGAAACGGCTGCGATCGATGCCTTGGATGGTGCAGAGTGGATGGGGCGCGACTTGAAAGTCAACAAGGCGAAGCCTCGCGAAGAACGCAAGCCAGTCGGTGGCTACGGTGGTGGCAGAGATAGCTTTAGCCGTCGCAGCGATCGCCGTTACTAAAAAATTCGAGCTTTGGGAGGTTTGAGTTCTTGGGCTGAAAACTTCCCACTCACTTTTTTTAGAGAGTTTCCAGGGGCGGCGACTGCTCTAATCCCTTGGAAACTCTTTTATATGCTTTGGTTTGCCCAACTACAAAATCCAGGAGACAACGGATGACTCAGGTGGTGCTAGGCGAAAATGAAGGGCTTGAGTCGGCGTTGCGTCGATTTAAGCGGCAAGTTGCGAGAGCCGGAATTTTTCAAGATATGCGGAAGAATCGCCACTTCGAAACGCCCCTAGAAAAAGAAAAGCGGAAAGCGATTGCGCGTCGTCGGAAGCGTTTCCAGCGGCGTTTCAATGACTCCAACTAAGCCACCATGCATCAATACGCTTGGGAATCGCCAGCACGGCTGACTGATTCCAACCTGTAAAGCCAAGATTCGGAACGATTGTTCTGGATTTTGGTTTTTTTGATTTTAGGTATGTCTGATCTTTCTCTTCCCTCCCATTGCTCCCTGCGATCGGCAACCCAGGGCGATCGGTGGGCGCTGCAAAAATTAGTCTGGCACTTGATTTGGGCGGAAGCGCTGGGCTTTGATCTGCGCGTCATGGGTGATCGCCTCGGCAAACTGGTGTTGATCGGGCTCCTGATTCTGGTTGAACGCTGGCTCCTACACCGTTTGCCCAGTTAATTCAATCCTTACTCCAGGCCACCGACCCTCAGACCCCGATTTATCTGGTATGCAAACCGCAACCGGTGTCGTTTTATGAACCCCTGGGCTTCCGGGTGCGATCGCGGCGGCAGCTAGCACCCGCGCCGAAAAGTCATTTCCGGGATTTCATCTGGGATCATCGCCTGCACCATTGCCATTGGGAAATCATGGGTTTCTCACAAACCGAAACTTTGCCCCACCCGCCGCAGTAGAATAGAAAACCAAGGTTTTGAGCGAATGTCATTGTTGGGCCACACAAGTCATGAAGCACACAATATCGGTACTGGTTGAAGATGAGGCTGGCGTGTTAACCCGGATTGCGGGTCTGTTTGCCCGCCGTGGTTTCAACATTGAAAGTTTGGCAGTTGGGCCAGCGGAGCAAATTGGGATTTCGCGGATCACGATGGTCGTCCCTGGAGACGATCGCGTGATTGAGCAACTGACCAAGCAACTTTATAAGCTGATCAACGTCCTGAAGGTGCTGGATATTACCGAAGTGCCCTGTGTGGAACGGGAATTGATGCTGATGAAGGTCAATGCCAACAGCACTACCCGCTCTGAAATTCTAGAACTGGCTCAAATTTTCCGCGCCCGTGTTGTTGATGTGGCAGAAGACTCGTTGACGCTGGAAGTGGTGGGTGATCCGGGTAAGATGGTGGCGATCGTCCAGGTGTTGAATAAGTTTGGCATTCGCGAAATTGCTCGTACCGGGAAGGTTGCCCTGACACGAGAATCGGGGGTGAATACAGAATTCTTGAAATCCCTGGAGTCGAAAGTGGAAGGGGTAGTGCGCTAACCGCGATCGCCTTCAGATTGTTAGGGAACCCCTAAAAAGCGACTGATCCCGGCGAAACTCAGATATTCTGAGGAAGACATTGGCAGGGTTTAGTCGCTTATGCTTTCACAACTCGTGCGTCCGATGGTGCAAACTCAGATCCGGTTGCTGGCTAACAGCCGCGCCACCCGTTCGACCCTGGTTTCTACTGTCGCTCAGTGGTTAGGTTTTTTGGGGGTGAAGGC
>JAIXVO010000304.1 GCA_027482985.1 Cyanobacteriota bacterium | reverse complement strand
CGCCATGCCGCCACCCGCCTCCCCCAAGCCACCATTGAAGCCGGGATTCAGGAAATGCGCACATCGATGCGGCGATCGTCCCTGATCCGGGAACAATTAGCGGCAAATCAGCAGATGTATCAATGGCTGCTGCAACCCATCGCGGCAGATTTACAGCAAGCCCAAATTAAAACGCTGGTGTTTGTGCTGGATGGGTCTTTGCGCAATATTCCGATGGCCGCGTTGCATGATGGTACCCAATATTTGATGCAGCAGTACCAGATCGCTATTACCCCCAGCCTGCAACTCTTTAGTCCCAAACGCTTAGCCCCCGATCGCATCCGCGCCTTGATCGCTGGCCTCAGTGCAGGCTCAGCCACCTCAATTCCCTTGCCGGGGGTGAAACGGGAAGTGGAACTCTTGCAACAAAAATTTCCGGCACAGGTGTTGTTAGATGAAACCTTCACAACCCAGGCGTTGCAAAAAACTGTGACCGCCAACCCGTTTACCCTGGTGCATTTGGCGACGCATGGGCAATTTGGGTCGGAAGCCGAGAAAACATTTATTGAAACCTTTAACGGTCGCCTCACGGTGAATGATTTGCAGACGCTCCTGAATCGGCGATCGCTGGGAGATACAGCAGCGATCGAACTGCTGGTTCTGAGTGCCTGCCAAACGGCTGAGGGCGATAATCGGGCAGCGTTGGGCATGGCGGGACTGGCGATTCGGGCGGGGGCGCGGAGCACGTTAGCCACCCTATGGCCCGTGAATGACGATGCCACAGTGCAATTTATTCAGGAATTTTATCGCGCCTTGTTG
This sequence comes from Cyanobacteriota bacterium, assembly GCA_027482985.1. GTDB lineage: Bacteria > Cyanobacteriota > Cyanobacteriia > Leptolyngbyales > Leptolyngbyaceae > JSC-12. The sequence continues at coordinate 9,498 of JAIXVO010000304.1, read as the reverse complement.
CAACCCCAAACGACGAAAGCTCAAGCGGTTCAAATCGCCCAACAAGCCTTACTTAAGTCTTCTGAGTTTCGCCATCCTTACTTCTGGGCTCCGTTCATTCTGGTGGGCAACTGGCTGTAGCGCGGTCGCGGGCGATCGCCTCACGTTTCCCCCGTTGTCCTGGAAAAGCCGATCCGCACACTGTAGTCGCAGGGGTAGTGACCCAGTTGTCGTGACCATCTGACTCCGCCGAGGGTGCCCCCCAATCGGATGAAGGCAGATTGAGCTGGCTCATGGCTGAATAGTGCTAAGACACCTGTGCTACCTGTTCTTGGGCAGGATGAAACCCCGCCCGCCCCATTCACTTCTGACTCTGCATAATTTCTTGTGTCTAAACAGAATCTTTTATAGTCCGCCTCAGTGCTGTCGCTGCCAGTGGTGCCACGGTTGAGTTGACAGGCTGGTCGGTGGCCGTTGTCGAGGTCAGAGGATCGTCCCATGTCTCCACCCCCCACCAAACTCAAGCCGTCTGCTGACACCCACCCCCTGTCTGCTGGGGTGCTCATCCTGGAAGCTGCGATCGCGACGCTGGTAGTGAGTGTATTTGCCACTTCCAGTCCGGCCTTGTTCACCGCTCGCCTCACCCCACCCCGCGCGACGGCGGCACAACCGATGCAGTCTCCGCAAAATCAAATTCTCTCGCACAGTCCTTTTCAATAACGAGCTCCATCCCCGACCTATCGGCTGAGCAGCCCATCAGCACCTCTCGCCCTGCCCTCTTGTCTGCTGACTTCTGGCTCCATTCGGCTGAGCGCTCATATCGCCGCTCAGCTTCTCCCGCTCGAAACAGCCCTTCCCCCACTTCCACCGCTTAAGATCGCTAGAAAGACGATCTAGGTGGTTATGGCTGATTTGATTTTGTTCTGGCATCGGCGGGATTTGCGGACTGCCGATAATGTGGGACTGGCAGCGGCGCGGCAACGGAGTCCGCACGTGGTGGGTGTATTTTGTTTAGATCCTCATCTGTTGCAGCGGGATGATGTAGCGCCTGCCCGAGTGACTTACATGATCGGGTGTTTGCAAGCCCTGCGCGATCGCTATCAGGCAGCGGGCAGTCAGTTGTTGATTGTGCAGGCTGATCCGCAGGTCGGGATTGTCCGGCTGGCGAAGACTTTGGGCGCGGCGGCAGTATTCCTGAATCGGGATGTGGAACCCTATGGGCGGGAACGCGATCGCACCGTAGCCGCCGCCTTACGAGAACAGGGCATCGAGGTTTGCCCATTTTGGGATCAACTGTTGCACGCCCCGACCGATATCGCCGCTGGTGGGGGACAGCCTTACACCGTCTACACGCCGTTTTGGCGAAAGTGGAGTGGCAAACCCAAAGCGGCTCCTGCCGAAATTTTGGCGGGTGCGACTGGACTCACGGCAGCAGCGCAAGCATTAGCGCAACAGGCAGGCGCGATCGCCCTCCCTACTGCCAAAGATCTGGGATTTGTGTGGGATACGCCCTTGGTGATTGAGCCGGGAGAAGCCGGAGCGCTGGAGAAGTTGACGCAATTTTGCGATCGCGCCATCACGGAGTATGGCGAGGAACGGAACTTTCCCTTCCATCCCGGCACCTCCCAACTGAGTGCAGCGCTCAAGTTTGGGGCGATCGGAGTCCGGACAGTGTGGGCGGCGACGGTGGCGGCAATGGAGCAGTCCCGCAGCGATGAAGCTCGTCAGAGTATCCAAACCTGGCAACAAGAACTGGCGTGGCGCGAATTTTACCAGCACGCCCTCTTCCACTTTCCCCAATTGGCGGAGGGGCCTTATCGTCAACCTTTCAAAAATTTCCCCTGGGCGAATAACGAAGCCTATTTTCAAGCCTGGTGTGACGGGCGGACGGGCTACCCGATAGTGGATGCTGCCATGCGCCAGATGAAGGCGATCGGCTGGATGCACAACCGTTGCCGCATGATCGTCGCCAGCTTTCTCACCAAGGATTTGCTGGTAGATGGTCGCCTGGGCGAAAAATATTTCATGCAAAACCTGATTGACGGCGACCTCTCAGCCAACAACGGCGGCTGGCAATGGAGTACCTCCAGCGGCATGGATCCGAAGCCTTTACGCATCTTTAATCCGGCGAGTCAGGCGAAAAAGTTTGACCCCGAAGCCGAATACATCCGGGAATGGTTGCCGGAGTTACGAAGTGTCGAGACTGCCGATTTAGTGGCAGGTACAATCTCGCCCCTGGAACGCGATCGCTGTTGCTACCCTGGTGCGATCGTCGATCACAACGTCCAACAGCGGTTGTTCAAAGCCCATTATCAGCGGCAGAAGGAGGAAGGAAAGGAATCGGTGGAAGGGGAGGGAGGGGAGGAATCGGCGGAATGACAAACCACCAACCCTCGTAGAGACGCGCCGCTGGCACGTCTCCCGGTGGTCACATCATCCAACCGGGGCACACCGTTGGCATCTGGACGGCGATCGCCCCACCCAACCGGGGCACATCGTTGGCATCTGGGCGGCGATCGCCCCACCCAACCGGGACACATCGTTGGCATCTGGACGGCGATCTCGATCTCTCAACACCGCATCATGAGCAAATTTTCGGGCGTGACGCTTTGGGTTGAGCCTGCCAGGGTTGGCTGTTTAGAGCAATACAATAACCCTGAGAGGGAGGATTAGCCCAGGAATTTGAGAACAAACTCAAATTTCATAAAAGTTTACATTTGATTTACTTTTCCCCACAGATTCCACAGCGTTTCCACAAGAAATTTTGGGTTTTTCCACATCCTCTCCACAGGTTCTCCCCAGGTTGCTTCCAGTTTTCCACAAGCCGCACGATGGAATCGGGGTTTTCCACACCTCATTTTTATCTGAGCATAGAGTAGATCGACCTTCACCAAAACCAGGTTTTCATAAAGTTGTGTAACAAAAAAGTGCCTCAAACGCCGATTCTCTCGTAAATCTTTCGAGAGGCTAAAGCGAGTCGTTACATTCTGCAACATTGACAAGCCAGGGAATTCGATTGAGAATGGGGCGACCGACATAAAGCACCGACTGACCTTTCTAAGCATTGCCCCATCAGCGTTTTAGCCGATTGCAAGGGCAAGAATTAGATCGGACTCAGTAATTTTATGCTGGCAGTTTATTTCACCCACTCATCTTTTCTGGAAAGCAAAATCTTATGGATACTACCGTGAGCCTGTTAGTGGAAGTTCCCGAAATTCTGCATGAGTCGCTCAGAAGCTATTTGGAGATGCGGCCTGATTGGGATCAAGACCGCGTGATTACTGCCGCATTGTCCTTGTTTCTGCTGCAAAACCGGTCTGAGTCGGCACCCGAAAAGCTGAATCAGCGGCAAGCCTCACGCATTTATCTGGATGCCCTGTTCAAACGTCCGGTGGGCCAAAACTAACCGCATCAGACCGCTGCTGGCTGATTTGCCGTTTGCCTGTCGTCTCCCGACTGTTCGCTATGACTTACTCCATCTCGGCAACCAAACTTCAGGCTTATCATCGCTGTGCTTATGCGTATTACCTGCGCTACGAGCGAAAACTCACCAGTCCCGATTTTTATGGGTCAGCCGCACTTGGGAATGCGTTGCATCAAGCTTTAGCCAAATGTCATCGCGATTGGCACTACCGCAACCCGCGACCCGACCTACGCTGGGTGCATCATTGCTGGGATGAACACGCCAACGGCCTCACCGACCATCAGGTGGTGGAAGGTCGAGCCATTTTGGAGCGCTACTACTGGGGTTTCATTGCTAACGAAGTCGCGCTCCGGCAACCGCTGGCCGTCGAGGGTAAGATTCAGGGCTATCTGCGGGTGGCCGATCTGGAGTTCAGCCTGGTGGGACGGTACGATCGCCTTGACTTTCTCCCGGATGGGTTGGAGTTGATTGATTACAAGTCTGGGCGTGAGGTGAAATTGCCCGATGCTGCCGCAATGGATATTCAAATTGGGTTGTACTATCTGGCGTTAGCTCAAACCTATCACCAGAGTTTGAAATACCTGAGTTTGCTGTTTCTGAGAAGCGGTCAGAAGGTGCAATTTGCCGCCACACCCCAACACCAGGAGCACGTGCAAGCCATCATTAGCGACCTGGCAGTGAAGTTGCGCCACGATCGCGGCTGGGAACCCCAACCCGGCAAGCAATGCGATCGCTGTACCTTCGCCCGCTATTGTCCCGCAGTGACCGCCAACCCGGCGATCGTGCCGGAAACGAAGAGAAAGCCGCAGTTGCAGTTGGCGTTGAATTTTGCGTAGGGGGGAGAGGAGTTAGAAGTCAGGAGTCAGGAGTCAGGAGTCAGGAAGTAGAGGGTAAACCTTGATTGATGGCAACACTCTGGTAGGGGCGAATGGCAATTTGCCTAGCCCACCCTGTCTTTGTTTAGAGCCACAAACATGAGCCACAGGGTTAGGGGCAGGTTTCACTACAGTTCTTGGACGGCAACGGATAGTCTAACGCTCAAACCTGCTCTTGCAGGGACTTGGTTTCCGCAGCAATCGGCTCAACCGTTTTTTGATCATTAAAAGTTTTCGCTGAACGAGGCAGGCATTGATCTCACCGATCGCACCAGGGACGCAACGCTGGTGCGATCGCCCCAGATCTTTGACCTGCCTTTTTACTATTTGTCTAAATGCTGGTTGGAAGGGTGATTGCGACCAATAAAAAACCGACGGCTCCTTGCGAAACCTGTCGGCCAGTCGTGTGTTCCCTGTTGATGACTCGGCTTTAGTTGAGTCTCCTTTAGTATGCTGGGCAATTAATCTCACGGCAGGGATCATGATCAATTTTCCTTGTGATCTTTATCACCCGACTCAGGATCAGTCTCGTGTTTTCTCTCAATTAGATGGAAAAACGAGTTCCACTGGTGATCCAGTTAATTCCCGTCTGGGGTAGTAGTGAGCCTAGGAAAACTGGAGATCGCCACGCCCAGCAAAATCAGCAGCGCTCCTAAAAACACACTGACGCTGGGCACCTCGGCGAACAGGAACCAGGCCAGGAGGCTGGCAATGACGGGTTCAAACAGGATGACCAGGGTGATCAGCGTGGGGGCAACCCATCGCACGAGCCAATTTAAGCTGGTATGACCGATCAGTTGGGGAATTAAAGTTGTTAGCAAGATATAGCCATACACGGGGAGGGGGTATTGCCAGGGGGTGGCTTGGGCCAGGAAGGGGAGGGGCAGGAGGGCGATCGCGGCGGTACTGTAGGCGATGGTGATGTAACTGCCGATGCCGACCCCGTGACGTTGGGCTTCTCGACCCAGGAGCAGATAAAAGCTGACCGCCCAGGCTCCGATGAGAGCCAGGACATTACCCAAGAGGGGATTGCTGGCGGCGGCGGTGATTTGGGTGTCACCCCAACCGATCAAGACTGCGCCCACCAGGGCCGTGCCGATGCCGCCGAGGGTGCGACGAGTCAGGGTTTCGCCCCAGATCCACCAGCTCAGAAGGGCAACCCAGATGGGATTCGTGGTGACGAGGGTGGTGGAGGCGGCGACCGAGGTATAGGCGAGGGAGAGAATCCAGACGGCGAAGTGAATGGCGAGGGCGAATCCGGCGGCGATCGCGTAGCGCCAAGCCAATTTGGTGGGGGGATGCGTTGCCACGGTGCGCCATTGGGGGAGCAGGAACAGCGCCGCCAGGGTGAGGCGAGCGGCGGCCAGGAGCAGACTGAAGCCCACACTGCGATCGCTCGCTGCGGCCATTGCTAATCGCACTAAGGGAGCGGCAGTAGAAACGGCCAGCAGTCCGCCCACCAGCACGAGGGCAAGTTGCCAGCGAGTTGGGCGCGGCAGGGTCATGCTGGGGTTAATGCCGTCCGGTGACGGATAAGCCACCGACAATCACGGAAGGGGTGTAGCAAGAGCCGTTCCAATCGGCATCGCCGCCCAATTCAATCAATTGTTTTAAGGCGGTGTAGACATTCCCGGAAACCATCGTGTCTTTGACGCGACCTAAAATCTGTCCGTTTTTCACGCGGTAGCCCAAATCCACGTTGATCGAAAATTCGCCGGAAATACCTGCGCCGCCGCCTAACATTTGATCAACAATCAAGCCGTTTTCGAGGCTGGCAATCAGTTGGTCGAGTGATTTGGTGGCACCGCGCGATCGCGCCCCTGGTTTCACAATCAGATTAAATAAGCCGGGTGTGGGGTAACTGCCTAAACCGGGACGAAAGCCATTGCCCGTGGTGCCACTGCCTAAGGTGCGTCCGGTGGTGCGATCGGTGTAGAACAGTTTGAGCACGCCGCTGTCGATAAAGGTGATGGGGCGGGTGGGCGTGCCTTCATCATCGAAAGGACAACTGAAGGGGCCGAGATCGGGATGCTGGAGCAGGGTGAGTTCTTCCGATGTGACGAGGGCATTCAGGCGATCGCTCCAGGGTGATGCTCCTTCTAGCACTTGCTTGCCGCTGAGGGCAGCCTGCACCGTCCCCCATAACATATCCGCCGCTTTGGAGGTAAACAGGATCGGGACTTTGCCATTGAGGGAGGGCGTATTGCGACGCGACCACTCCAGCCGCAACAGAATTTGATCGACGAGGGCTTGCAAATCGAGGGAGTCGCGCTGAGTTTGCCCATCGTAGACACTCAAAAAGTCGTCGCCGCGAATCCATTCGGCGGAGAGGGAGCAACCGAGGGTGGTGTCGGTGTAGCCGCAGTCTAATCCCGTCGAGTTAATCAGTCGCGTGGTTTCGGCTTCACATTCCCATTCCGCTTCGCAAATCACATCGGGGTAAGCATCCCGCACCAGAGCGATCGCTTCCCTGCCCCATTCCACCAGTTGTTCCACCGGGACAAACTGCCCCAAATCGGGATAAGGCGTGGTTGATCCAGGGGTGAGTTCGATGGTTTCTGGGTCATTCAGTTGGCTCAACGCACAGGCGCGATCGACGAGAACTTGTGGGTCAACTGGACCATAGGCCACTGCTAAACCCGGTCGGCCATTTTGCCATAGGCGCAGTGCTACCCCTTCTGCCTGGGCACTTTCGAGCTGCTTTAAGCGATTGGCCTCAAAAAAGACAGGACGAGCCAGCGATCGCGACTGAAACACTTCCGCCGCTTCGGCTCCCGATCTCAAGGCCAGATCCAGCAGTTGCTCGACTCCGGTCGATGGGTGCAATTCCTCCAAACTCATCATCGTTGAATTACCAGCAGTCAGCGACATCGTGCCAACACGCATTAGCAGGGTTAATCACAGCTATGCAGCGAAGCGGATGCTTACCGCTGCGGTGCTCTCGCCGTCCTGCCCTGCCGCTGTTAGCTACCCCTCACTTTACGGCAAAACGGTATCCTGCAATAACCAGAATCCGGCAAAGGCTTCGGTTTCTGGATTCACCTGAATGGCCAGGAAATGCACCCCCTGAGCCTGCTGTTTCGCCGCTTCAAAATTCTCGGCTTCAGTTAATAACTGGGGATTACTCAAATTCGCCAAAATCCAGCGATCGCTCACGCCCGTTTCCAACACCAGCCGGGGCGCTTCCGGGTCAATGCGCACCACCCCCAGTTCTAACCCCGACATCCAGCCCGCCATTGGCAAGGCGCGATCGGAAAACAGCAGCAAGCCAGGAATCGGCATCTCTGGTGACACCCCGACCAGACTGAGGGGAAATGCTTCGCCAAAGTCGATCGCCCATTCGCCCATCTCACTCAAGGCACTGGCGGGTAAGGACACGAGCGCCCACTTTTGCCCCAACAGCGCATCCGGCAAGGGTTGCACAATGGTGGCCGGAAAACTCACGGAGACATTCGTCCCCGGCTGGAAGCCGGGATGTTCGGGATACGCTTGCTCTAGCCGCGCCTGCATCCATTGATTCAAAGCATAGGTGCGGCGACTCATCACTGCCGGAATCCCCAGGTCCTCGCAGGCTTTAGTGATCATGTTTTTCATCGCCTGCCGAAAGAAGCGAATTTTATCGGGTGCAGTGCCGGATTGGGCGATCGCGCTTTTAATCGCCGCCATCAACCGCGCAGAGTTAATCTCACTGCTGGAGCAATACTCGGCAAACCGAAATAAGGGCGCGGGATCAGCATCCACTGCCGTCGCGCTTTCACAAATCAGCACTTCCCAAACCTTTTTGCCGTTTTCATCCACAATCGGACGCGAATAGTAATCCAATTCCCAAATCTTAGTCATAACTCTCTTATGCGATCCCTCAGCCCATTGATTGCAGCGATTCCCATTCCTGTAAAACCCTATCATTGATACCCACCCATTGTAGGGGTTCGGCATTCGGTCACAGTTTTGGCGATCGCTCAAAAGTCCTCTGCCGCATGCCAAACCCTCACAGGGGAATATGGTGTACAACCAATATTCAGTTACCCATCCCGATTTAAGATCCCAGTATCGTCTTTCTGATTCGACCGATGCGCCCGACTGTTTACTATTTTGAGATTCCAGTGAGTGACCTGGAACGCGCGATCGCCTTTTATGGTGCCGTGTTTGATTGCGAATTGGAGCGCATCGAAGTGGATGGGAATCAGATGGCAACTTTTCCGTCCCTGGCGGGTGGGGCGGGGGCGGCGGGGGCGTTGGCGCAGGGGGAGAGCTATGTACCTGGGACGCAGGGCGTGCGAGTTTACTTCGACACGAATGAGATTGAGGATACGCTGGCAAAAGCGATCGCGGCAGGGGGACAAGTGTTGTATCCCAAAACCTCGATTGGTGAATTGGGTTGGGTGGCTGAGTTTGCTGACAGTGAAGGGAATTGGATTGCGCTCAGCCAACCGCTATCAACATGATTGGGAAAGCTCTATATCTAATGTCTTGACTTTGATATTCATGCGACCTAGCCAACTCGATTTCTCCGTGGGATGATAAACCCAAGCCAGACTTACTTGACTCCAAAGAGTAGGATAGAGAGGTGACATTGGGTGTGGCTGGAGAACGAGGGAACGTAAACAGTGGTGTGATCGTCCCGACTCTTGCCCCCATTGAGTGTAGTGTTCGGCATACTTTCGCGTGTGATGGAATGAACGTTTTACTGCTTTATCCCCGGTTTCCCAAGAGTTTCTGGTCTTTTGAAAAAACGCTGGCACTGGTCGATCGCAAAGCCATGTTGCCGCCGTTGGGACTGGTCACCGTGGCAGCAATTTTGCCCCAAACCTGGAACTTCAAACTGGTCGATCGCAATTTGCGACTGGTGACTGAAGCAGAATGGGCGTGGGCCGATGTGGTGATTCTGTCCGCCATGATTGTGCAGAAAGAAGATTTGCTGGATCAAATTCGGGAAGCCAAGCGGCGCGGCAAGAAAGTCGCCGTCGGTGGCCCTTATCCCACGGCGTTGCCCCATGAAGTGGAAGGGGTGGGTGCCGACTACATGATTTTGGATGAAGGGGAAATTACCCTGCCGATGTTTATTGCGGCGATCGAGCGCGGCGATCAGGCGGGAGTGTTCCGTTCCGGTGGCGAAAAGCCGGATGTGACGGGCACGCCCATTCCCCGCTTCGACTTGCTGGAAATGGATGCTTACTCCGAAATGTCGGTTCAGTTTTCGCGGGGCTGTCCGTTCCAGTG
>JAIXVO010000282.1 GCA_027482985.1 Cyanobacteriota bacterium | reverse complement strand
TAACAGGCGATCGCGGATGACTGCGATCGCTCATCGCTGACCCTCAAATTCCCATTACCCATTACCCATTACCAAGAAAGTGCTATACTGATGGAGCGCTTCAGGTCTACCCTCAAGTTGCAAGGGCATGTGGCTCAGTGGATAGAGCATCAGGTTCCGGTCCTGAGGGTCGGGGGTTCGAATCCCTCCATGCTCGTTAGAAAGTTATACAAGCTGAAGGTTGTACAGTTTGAAAGTCGTACGGCTGGGAAACTGCTGGGTCGAAAATCTTACGCTGATTGGCGCAATGGCATGAGCGCTACATTGGTCAAGGGTGTGACTTCTTAACGACATCAGTTACAGATTCATGTCAATTCTCGATCGCAGCTAAAATTTCGGATGCCACAGCACATAAATCCTGGTGGCGCCGTCCGTTACTGGCAAGTAGTCCCCCCCATTGAGTGACATCAGGCTGATTATACAGTAACGATGTACCATCAAAGTGGGTGAGTTGGCCACCCGCTTCCGTCAAGATTAATTCAGGTGCTGCCAAATCCCAGTCTTTGGGGGCAGATTTACCCGACAACGAAACATAGACATCAGCCACCTGATCCGCGATCGCGGCAAATTTGCCCCCCAGACTACCCACGGGTTTTTGTCGCTGGCAAGGAAATTGTTGCATCAGGTGATTAAAGCGATCGTTACGGTGACTGCGGCTGGTGACAACAATCAGGTCTGCCAGTTGATCGCGTTGCGAGACTTGCAACGGGGCGATCGCGCCTGATTTTTCCTCGACAAATGCCCCCTGTCCCACGACAGCAAAATATAACCGTCCCACAGCAGGCCGCACAACGACGGCTAAAACGGGACGATGCGCTTGCACTAAAGCAATGTGCACCGCATACTCTCCATTTTTTTGAATAAAGTCTCTAGTGCCATCCAAGGGGTCAATCACCCACACAGAGTCGGCTGCCAACCGGCTTTGGTCAGGCTGCGTTTTGAAGGTTTCTTCCGTAAGATAGGCAAAGGGATAGTCCTGTAACTGCGTTTGCAATTGCTCTAGGATATACGTATTGGCAGCAGTATCAGCGATCGTGACAGGTTCGCCGGCCACATCCTGAATCGCCAAATCGCCATGCTCTGCCTTCAGCAAAATCTCGCCAGCGCCCCAACCGACTTGCCGCGCGATCGCGAGCCATTCTGTGAACTGCTCATTTTGCACTGCTTTCATCCGTTCCTGTGACTTTACCTGAAATCATCTCGTGGTCGTGCGACCTTAATCCTTCCAATTCCACCACTTCAACAACTTGGGATCCGGCTGAGGTTGAGATGCATAATAGACTGCACAACGAAAGACGTAGAGCATACAGCGATCGACTGGCACACCTTGATAGCGACACAATTGCTGATACAGCAGGTCTGGATCTTGACCGACCAAATCTTGAACGGTGGTAATCCCTAATGCCCGCAAATCTTGGGCAATCTTTTGACCCACACCGGGAATGCGTTGTAACTCATCCGGGCTGGATTTCATGCGTGACTACCTGCATCCATTGCCGAGTCCCAAAATATTGACAGGCACCAGCTGCTATTTTAGCGGATTGGCTCAAAGCCTCTACAAATTCAGCCTGACGGATATAGTAACAAAACGCGCCGTGAAAAATGTCTCCAGCACCCAGCGTATCGATGGGTTGAATGACGGGAACAGGCAGCGTACCAGGCCGATCGCGATCGCGATACCAGATGGGAGCGGCTCCGTGGGTGATGGCAATATGAGGGATGCCCAGAAGTTGCAAATAGGCGATCGTGTCGGCTTCGGTGGCGCAGTTGGGCGGATGGAAATTAGCCGAGCAGATGACATAATCTGCCAGTGGCAAGACCGTTTCCCAACCAGACTTCCAACTGCCAGCATCAACCACAATTGGAATGCCTAAGCGGCGGGCATGGGTGGCAAGGGTGTAACTGACTGCCAGTTGATGCCCATCGATCAGCAGCACGTCAACGGCTTGCAAGATGTCGGAGGCCACGCGATCGCCCGGAATCGATAGTTTCACCGCATTTCTGGAAATTACGGCGCGATCACCCGTTGTTGCCGTGACGATGATCGACGACACGGGGGGCGGCTCTGGCTTGTCAGGACTCAGATCGAGCAACTCGACCCCCCATTGCTGCAAATCAGCTCGAATTAACTGGGTGATGGGATGACACCCCAAACTACTGATCACCGTCGCCGGATGCCCCAGGTGGGCACAAGCGATCGCGGCATTCGTGGCTGGTCCTCCCGCCGCAACGAGATCATCCAGCGCTACCAACTTTTGATTCGCCGCGGGTGGCTGCTCAGCCAGATAAATCAAATCCAGGGTTGTTAAACCAATAAACAGTCCGGACATACAACACTACGGTTCACATGGCAGTTCGCAAACGATGAGCACAAGCCCTCTTGACAGCCTAGCGGCCATCCCCGCCCATCACTACCAAATTATCCCGATGTATGACGGTCTCAGGACTGGGATAGCCGAGAATATCTGCGATCGCGTCGGATTGCTGACCTTTAACCTGTGCTAATTCCAGATGGCTGTAGTTGACCACACCACGCGCGATTTCGGTGCCGTCGCGATCGCAAATGACCACAGCATCCTGGCTTTCAAACTCGCCCTCAATCGCAATAATGCCAGCCGCCAGCAAAGATTTGCCCGCGTACCGAATGGCTTGCACTGCCCCATCATCCAGATACAGGGTGCCTGCTGGTACCAGGCCGTGGGCAATCCAGCGTTTGCGGGCACTGACAGGGCGAGGTTGGGGCGCAAATTGGGTGCCAATCGACTGCCCCTGCAAAATCTTTTCGATGTTGTGGGGCGATCGCCCTTGCATAATCACCGTTCTCACACCTGCCCCCGTCGCAATTTGCGCCGCCGAAATCTTCGTCATCATGCCGCCCGTGCCCCAATTGGAACCGCGATCGCCCACTTGCACCTGCAATTCTTTCAACTCTTCTAGCCGATTCACCAGCGTAATCGGTTGAGCATCAGGATGGCGGCGTGGGTCAGCCGAATAGAGGCGATCGACATCCGTCAGCAGAAATAACCAATCGGCATTCACCAAGCTCGCCACCAGCGCCGAGAGGGTGTCATTGTCGCCAAACTTGAGTTCATCCACAGCCACCGTATCATTCTCATTCACGATGGGAATCACCCCCAAGCCAAACAACTCCTGGAAAGTCTGCTCCACATTCAGGTAACTGGTGCGCTGCACTAAATCCGCCCGTGTTAACAACACCTGGGCGATCGGTTGTTGCAGTGCCGTAAACAAGTCATCGTAAACGCGAATTAAGCGCCCCTGCCCCACGGCCGCCACCGCCTGTTTCAAGGCAATCCCCTTTGGGCGTTCCGTCAGCCCCAGCCGCGCACACCCCACCCCCACCGCCCCCGACGACACCAACACCACGCGATGTCCCTGCCGCCGCAGTTGGCTCAACGTCTCGACCACACTCGCGATCGTCGATAACGCTAAGCTGCCTGTTTCTGGTTGGGTCAGGCTAGAGGTACCGATTTTGATGACGAGGGTTTGGGGCATGGGAGGGGGAGGGGGATGGAGGGGAGGGAGGGGGAGGGAGTCAGAAGCTAGGAGAAGGAGGAGAGAAAGCGAAAGACATGCAGGTATTTCGTAGAGACGTGCCGCTGGTAAGTCTCTCAGAAGTGCAAAGGGGCATCCAAGTAAAGGCTGGTTGCGATCGCGCCTGATGTTCACCCCAATCACCCGATCGCTGGCTCGGTCATCGCTAACCGCGATCGCGCCAGCCCTACCAGCAAAGCTCAAAACCTCACCTCCCTAATTTCTAGAAAAGGCAGAAGGCAGGGGGGCAGAGAGAACCAGCCTTTCCATGATCGCAGGGTGTACGCCTTTCATCACAGCTCACTCC
>JAIXVO010000091.1 GCA_027482985.1 Cyanobacteriota bacterium | reverse complement strand
TTGATTCGATTCCCTCGAAAGGTGTCTCGCTTCAGCCGCATTTACCAATATACGGAAAATGAAACGGGGTGTCAACTGGTTTTTTTAGGTTCTTTGGAGATTCTGACCGATCGCCCTCCGCTGGTGATGTTTTAGGGGAAAATTGAGACTGGTCAGGTTTCTGTGGGAGGTGTCCGTGAATTTTCAGTCTGTCGTTGCCACACTTCATCAATTTTGGAGCGATCGCGGGTGCTTGATCGTGCAGTCTTACGACACGGAAAAAGGAGCAGCGACCAAAAGTCCTCATACCTTCCTGCGAGCCTTAGGGCCAGAACCGTGGTCAGCAGCTTACATTGAACCTTGTCGGCGGCCAGGAGATGGGCGGTATGGCGAGAATCCAAATCGGGTGCAGCATTACTATCAGTACCAAGTCCTGATTAAGCCTTCGCCCAATAATATTCAGGAGATTTATCTGGATTCTCTACGGGCGTTGGGCATTCAGCCTGAAGATCACGACATCCGGTTTGTCGAAGATAACTGGGAAGACGCGGCTGTAGGGGCATGGGGAGTAGGTTGGGAAGTCTGGTTGGATGGGATGGAAGTGACCCAGTTTACCTACTTTCAGCAATGTGGGGGGATTGATTGCCGGCCTGTGTCAATTGAGATTACCTACGGACTGGAAAGGCTGACGATGTACTTGCAGGGTGTCAATTCCATTTTTGAGATTCGGTGGAATGACCAGTTGACCTATGGTGATGTGCATCTGCAAGGAGAAATTGAGTGCTCCAAGTACAACTTTGAAGAATCTAATCCAGATTTGCTGTTTACCTTGTTCAAGTTATACGAGCAAGAGGCAGAGCACCTGATGCAGAAGCAGTTGGTGCTCCCAGCGTTTGATCATGTGCTCAAGTGTTCGCATACTTTTAATCTGCTGGATGCGAGAGGGGTAATTTCAGTGACCGAAAGAACTCGATATATTGGGAGGATTCGGAATCTGGCTCGGCAGGTTGCACAGCTTTATTTGCAACAGCGAGAAGCACTCGGCTTCCCGCTGTTGCAGGCGCAACCCGCCGAGGTTGCGTAGCTTTAATTAAGACGATGGGAATCGGCCTAACTGTCAACTATGACTTTACCAACAACGTTTCCCATCTAAGGGAGGGGATTGTTCGGTGCTGGAGCGCAGAGCACCTAATAGCGTTGACACAATGACACAACGCTTCAGATTACCGCCGCCTTTAATCGAGAGCGTCACGCGACCGAGTTGCCCGTTCACCGCGCCTAAGTAATTGAATTGAATCCGGCGCATGCCGCTGACCTCCTGGAGAGAGGTTTCGGCATCGAGACTAAGACGAGCGTCGAGATCGTGCCACAGGGGTGGCAAAGCTTCTGTTTGGGCGGGACGAATGGCCCATTGCACGGGTTGATCGGCGGTTTGACGAATGATAAATTCCCACTTCACCCGGCTCAGCCTAGCGCTCTGTCGAGCGTTGCCCATGGCTTGTAAAATCTGCTCTTGCCCCGTGTTCAGACTCATCACATTGAGCAGGTGTAACCAGGTGGGAACAGCGATCGCCGCTAGCACCCCCATCACCAGTCCCACTACACAAACTTCCAGGAGCGTAAACCCATGCGATCGCAGCGAAGCTGCACGGTGCCAAAACACCGGACAGGATTGTCGTTTATTCATCGTAGATGCCTCTTTCTTCGGCGGGGGAATTTCTTAATTCAGAGTGCCCGTTCGCAACCGAAGTTTTTTGGGGATGAGGCCAAAACAGCGACTTTATTAATGTTTATTTACAGGGTTTTAGTCCGCCGTCGTCTTTGTTTTTAAAGCTCAAATTTACCAGTAAAGACCTTCGTTGCTGGCCCTGTCATATAGACATGGTGGTCTGCAGGAGACCACTCAATTTGCAGCGCCCCACCGGGTAGTTCGACGATCGCGCGGGGTTCACTTTGACCCGTCAACACTGCCGCGACGAGAGCGGCACAGGCCCCCGTCCCACAGGCCAGCGTAACCCCTGCACCCCGTTCCCAGACGCGCATTTTGAGATAATCAGGACGCACCACCTGAATAAATTCCACGTTGATTTTTTTGGGAAAAACCGCATGGGTTTCAAACTGGGGTCCCAGGGATTCTAGGGCGATCGCGGCGACATCTTCGACAAAGGTGATGCAATGGGGATTGCCCATGCTGACACAGGTGACTGACCAGGTTTGCTCAGCCACGACTAAAGCTTGTTCCACCACTTTTTGATCAGGTTGCCCCAAAGTAGTCGGAATTTCAGCCGCGAGCAGGCGGGGTTCGCCCATGTCAACCTTGACTTGTCCTGCGGCTTCTAAACGCGGGCTAATGATGCCTGCCAGGGTGTGAATGCGGTAAGTATGGGGAATCGACACAGTTTCGAGTTCGGCCAGGAATTGGGCCAGGCAACGAATCCCGTTCCCACACATTTCGGGTTCAGAGCCATCACTGTTGAAAATCCGCATGGTGTAATCGGTGCCAGTCTGACCAGGCAGCGCAAAAATCACGCCATCGGCACCAATCCCAAAATGGCGATCGCACAACTGAACAGCCTGATCTGGAGTCAACAGCGGCTCCGCAGCGGCACGATTATCGATCAGAATGAAGTCATTCCCAAGACCGTGATATTTCGTGAACTCAAATTCCATAAGTGTCCGGAGTAAAATACAAGGGTTTGTGGGTGAAGTAAGGTGAGAAGAGAACTCGCGATGTACTGTTAGCAACAACCACACTTCCACGCGATGGATACGGGTTACAGACAATCACTTAATTTGTAGGGTAAAACTAATGATGGCTGAATTAGAAACCGGACTTCCCAGTATTCGCCAAATTCAAAATATGATTCGGGAAACGCGAGAAGTCGAGTTAAAGCTGATCACAGGGGATCTGTTAGCGGGCAAAATTCGCTGGCAAGACTCTCATTGTATCTCTCTCACTGATCAGTATGACCAGGATACGATCGTGTGGCGGCAAGCGATCGTGTACTTAAAACCGAGGATGTAAAAGGATTTAGAATCGCCTACCGCAGAGTTCAACAGCAAGACTAACTGGCTTCAGAGGTGGGCAGATTAGGTAGAGGGAGGGGAATGGCTGGGGTCAGTTTCGACGGTGGGGCAATCCACTGACTGGCCTGATTCAAAGCATACAGATTACCGCATAGCAGGAGGCGATCGCCCGCTTGCAAGTCGCTACTGCCATCGGGAAAGCCAATAAACTTACCTTCCCTGCGGATGGCCTGAATCAACACGCCAAATTGCCGCCGAATATGGAGTTCAGCCAGGGTTTTGCCCAGCACCGGACTGCTGTCAGGCACCAGCAACCACTGACAGGAGGCGTGTTCCGTCGGCACTGCGGCTTTCCCTTTCGCTAATTCATCAAATGCAGCCAGTTCTTCTGGTTGCCCGACTACCAGTAGGCGATCGCCAGTTTGCAAAATGGATTGAGCTTCTGGGTAGTCGATTTCTTCTCCAGTAGCACGCTCGATCGCCATCAAACTGACCCCTGTGAGTCGTCGCAGGTTCGTTTCTTCCAAGGTCATGCCAATTAAGGGCGATTCGGGCGGCAGGGGATACCAGCGGTTGCCGATCTCTTGAGTGGCAGCTTTCAATTCGCGAGACACCTGATAGGAAGGCCGCTCAGTGCGGAGTCCCTGATACCGAGTATTACGAATTTGCTGCACTTCTCGCTGAATTACGGGCAACGGCAAGCCGAGTCCGGTGAGTAAATGAGAGGACAACTCCAAACTGGCTTCAAACTCCGGCTGCACCACTTCTCGCACACCCAGTTGATACAGCAATTCAATATCTTTATCCTGGGTCGCGCGCACCACGATATCCAGGTCAGGTCCCAGTTCCAGCGATCGCTTCACGCATAACCGAGTACTCATAGGATCAGGTAGGGCGATCGCCAGCCCTTTAGCCGTATTCACGCCCGCTTTTTCCAGAACATGTAAGCTGGCCGCATTGCCGTAAATATAAGGAATATTCGCATCTCGCAATTCCTGCACCCGACTTTCCGCCTGATCAATCACCACCACCGGATAGTGATGATCCTGCAAAATGCGCACAATGTTTTGCCCCACTTTCCCATAGCCACATACCACGACATGGTTAGACAGCGGCAGCGTTTCCGCCACTTCAATAGGAACGTCACTTCCTTCTAATAAAGACTTGAGCCAGGGCACCGATTCTGCCCAGGCAAACAGTTGCGGGATCAACCGGAGCACAAAAGGAGTCAAGACGAGCGTGACCGCCGTAGTCCCCAGAATCAGCAAGTACACCCGCCGCGAGACTAATCCCAATGCTTGCCCTTCACTGGCGAGGACAAACGAAAATTCCCCAATCTGAGCCAGTCCTAAGCCAGTAATTAAAGCGGTTTTGAGGGGATAACCAAACAGGCGGATCAGCGGTGTGACGATCAAAAACTTGCCGATGAAGACCAGCGTAACCAAGCCCAAAATCAGTTCTAGGTTGTTCCAGAGGAAGAAGGGATCGATCAACATCCCGATCGCCGCAAAGAAGAGAGACGCAAAAATATCCCGCAGCGGTTCGACGTAGGTGAGGGTTTGATCCGAATACTCGACATCGGAAATCATCAACCCGGCCACGAATGCTCCCATTTCAATCGAGAGGCCCAGATGTTCCGTCAGCAGGGCGATCGCCAGACAGAGCGCCACGACACAGAGGAGAAACAAATCTCGACTCTCAGTCCGCGAAATAATCCGTAAGAGGCGAGGAATCACCCAAATGCCAGCGGCGATCGCGCCCAGCGCAAACAATCCCGTTTGCAGCAAAGCCCAACCCACTGCCAGCCCAATTTCCTCAACGGGTTTATCCAGGGCGGGCAACACTGCCAACATCAAGCCCAGCGCTAAGTCTTGCACCACCAGGATGCCCAGCAACACCTGTCCGTGAGGCGTGCCAGTTTCATTGCGCTCCATCAGGCTTTTTAACACGACCGCCGTGGAGGACAGCGACAGGATGGCTCCCAAAAACACCCCTTGCGCGGGTGATGTAACCCAACCCATGCCCAGGGAGACCAGGGACGTAATCAAAATCGTCAAGGTAATTTGCAGGGCACCGCCCCCCAAACTGACCCCTTTGACTTTATTAAGTTCCGAGAAAGAAAACTCGACACCGAGGGCAAATAACAGGAAAGCGACCCCAAATTGCGCCAGGGTTTCGACTTGCACCAGTTCTTTAATTAGACCTAAACCCGTTGGCCCAACGACAATGCCTGCAATCAGATAGCCCAACAGAATGGGTTGGCGCAGCAGGGCAGCGAGTAAGCCGCCGATCGCCGCCGCCCCCAGGACGGTGACTAAATCCAAAATTAACCGAAAATCTTCTTGCACAGAGTTTTGCTTATTAAGAACAAATATTACAAGCTATAAACTCCAGAATACAGAGTTTTCGGGGTGTCTGGGGAGGGTTGCCAAAAAAAAGACGCTAGGAAGCGTCTGGACAAAATCATGGATTGAACCCGTTCTAGTTAGTCGGCCGGAATCTGCGCGGGAATGCCCAAAATCGGGAAGGGTAAATCATGTCCTAACGCCTGCACAATCGGGTCGAAGGGCGAGGAGCAGCCTAAGATCAGGGCAGTTGTGGACACCTGGCAAGCCACGATCCGTAATTCTTCGACCAAGTTGCCAAAGCGAAGATGGGTTTCTAAGGAACCACGCCATTCATCAGCCAAGTTGCGAGCTTGCCACAGAATGCGATCGGCTTTTTCAAACTGGTGAATGGGATCGGCGGCAGCGGCGTAAGGGGTTGCTTGGGAAAAGGAGAATTCCCACGCGCCATCGGCTACCACAGCAGTACTATAGGAGCGAGGTTGGACTTGCCGACCGACCACTTCCATCACTTCTGGGCGATCGCAAAAGTCAAACATGGTGTGATTTGGAAATTCCGGGATATCATCAATGGGAGCCAAATAGCGGGGTAAGGGGTCAGCACAGACAGCGCGATCGCTGGCGTTGTCCACCACATAGACTACTTGCACGGTGACGGAGCGGCGAGTCACCAACCGGGTTTGGTGGGCGATCCAGAGCGTCAGATCGAGCGCGGTTTGGCTACGAGCCGAGCCATTGTAGGCGACGACTAAATTAATCTGCTCAGTCGGGTGAGACCCTACAGCTTTGGGCACTAGCATCATGTGCTTGGCCAAGTCAGGACAGTCAAGCGCGTGCTCAAGACGCACCAGCATGGGGAGAATTTCCACGGTATTGCCTCTCACGAATAGGGTGAACGAGAGGTGGGTCAGGTCGGAGACTGGCCCCAACATAATTGCTGGGAACCGAGTCTACCAGGAGACCACAATGACTATGACTATCAAAAAAGTCTCAGTCATGGGCACTCCTTCCATTGCCGACGGAGTTAGCTGACGGGCTAAGACTGGAAGGTGTCTATCTCAAGCGGTGCTGAGATTCGCCCCAAATGAACTGGTTCCTCCGCTCCAGAGTGTTCCAGAAAGCGGACACTTGGATTAGGCTACCCACTAAAACAGTAGTTGATGCTACCAAATCAATGGAATGTCTATATTCAATTTAAGGGTGAGCGATTCCTAAAACTGCTAATTCAGGAACATTTAACCTCCCTCATTATAAAATGACTTTTTCAGAGAAAACTCTGAAATTGCTAAAACGGCTGTCCCTTGCACCCGAATTCCATGATGGCGAAGGGTTTGAGCCGCTGCCTGCACAGTGGCTCCGGTGGTCAAGATGTCATCAAATAGCAACACGGGTAAGGGGGGCGATCGCTGGGCAAAGGCTTGTCCCAGGGCAAAGGCATCCTGCACATTCTGGGCACGGTCAGCCCCACTGAGCCGAAATTGCGCAATGGTAGACCGCTGACGCACCAATCCCGTCGGAGCTAAAGGCAGTCCCGTCAGCGCACAAAAGCTTCTAGCCAACAGTTCTGCCTGATTAAAGCCTCGCTCTCGCTGCTTGGCGGCATACATGGGAATGGGGACAACGATCGCCGCTGGGCTTCTCCCCGGTTGCTGCTGCCACAGCGCTGCCATCCAGGTGCCCAACGGGACTGCCAGTTGCGGCTGATGGTGATATTTGAGCGCGGCGATCGCTTGCTTTAATGCCCCCTGGTAGCTGCCCCAGGCAAATACTGGGATTGAGGTTTCGGGTTGCCAGCCGGGTGCGGCGAGTTGGCAACGTTGCACTTGCCGCTGACAATCGAGGCAAAAGGCACTACTGGTGGGGCGCTGACACAGGGGACAGGGAGATTTGATAACGAGTTGGAGCCATTGCTGGCAGGTGTGACTCCAGGAATTGAACCAGGACATAGAAGCACCGACGGAAAAGGGAATGAGATTTCTCTCCCTTTAAAGGTTTCCCATTTCCGACGGCTGATTCCCCAACGGTCACGTTCGATTTAGAGCGGTTTGGGAATCATGCCGAGTTTGTGCAAGAGTTGTTCATCGTGGGAGGGTTCGGGGTTGGGAGTGGTGAGGAGTTTTGCACCCGTGAAGATAGAGTTCGCCCCAGCCAGGAGACAGAGGGCTTGTAACTCGTCACTCATTTCGAGCCGACCGGCTGAGAGCCGCACCATCGCCGTGGGGAACAGAATGCGGGTGGTAGCAATCAAGCGAACCAGTTCAATTGGGTCAATCGGGGGGGCATTTTCTAGGGGAGTGCCAGGTACAGGAACGAGACAGTTAATGGGGATGGATTCTGGGGCAGGGGAGAGTTGACTCAGGGCAACCAGCAGATCGAGCCGATCCTGAACAGATTCACCCATGCCGAGGATGCCGCCACAGCAGACCGAAATCCCTGCGGCGCTGACGGCTTGAATGGTTTCCAGGCGATCGCGGTAGGTACGAGTCGTAATCACCTGACCGTAGTAGCTGGGGGAGGTATCCAGATTATGGTTATAGGCCGTCAGTCCTGCCGCTTTCAACTGTTGGGCTTGATGCGGCTTGAGCATACCCAACGTACAACACACTTCCAGATCCAGCGCCGCCACCTGCCGCACCATTTCTAAGACCTGTTCAAACTGCGCCCCGTCCCGCACTTCGCGCCAGGCCGCGCCCATACAAAACCGCGTCGCCCCGGTCGCCTTGGCTGCGGTGGCTTCTGCCAGCACGGTCTCCAATTGCATTAGGGGAGCAGGTTGCAAATCGGTCTGGTTGTGCACACTCTGAGCACAGTAGCCGCAATCTTCTGGGCAGGCACCCGCTTTGATGTTGCAGAGCGTACAGAGTTGCACGGCATGGGGATTGTGCTGCTGCCGGTGGACTTGTTGGGCGGCAAACAGTAGATCGGGGAAGGGTTGGTGATAAATCCGGGCAATTTGGTCGGGCAAGGATTCGGAAGCAAACTCAATGGGCTGCGACAGCGTAGTAGACATATCAGTACTCATGCAAACAATAGAAGCCGTCGAAGCCTGATGCAGTCAAACTTTCGACGTGCTGGAGCAATTAACTCCCAGGGTTAGACCGGAGGGACGTGTAAAGGCATCACGTCCTGGAGTGGAGGCGAATTGCCATCACTGGTTTCAACTTCAGCTCGAACTTTGGCTGTAAAAGGCTTTGAGCCTGCCCTTAGACCTGCACCCTTGATCCCAACATGGAGTTACCTGAGGACACACAAGGCTGGTAGTTGCGCGAGTCTCTAACTAAAACCAAGATTCTGGGCTTGGGTGGCAGCCCCCCAAACCCCCCGAATTCAGGGGACGGTTGGGTCCCCCGAACCCCCTGCAAAGGGCAACGCTGGGGCTGCGCAAGGAGGCGCTAGTGGTGACATTGTTGAATTCGCCCCTAGCGATGAGCTGAAGTTGATGCATGATTGCCATTCGCCTCGACAGTAGACCATTTGGCGTGCCAAGATGCGGTTTAACCGCAAAGTCCTTGGAGGTCATCCACTGAGGGTGAATCAACAGTGTAAATCGCCCTGGTGAATGTCATTGGACAGATTACATTGTTTCCTGAATTTCGGGATAAATGAACTCGTACCCTGCATTCCGTAATTTTTGGTTAGAAACGCGGGCATTGTAGGGACGGCGGCTAGCTTGCGAGGCATCCCAGGCGACGGGTGCCCATTGATTGGCGGCACAAACGCGATCCAATAATTCCCGCGTGGTTACGGGAACGGTGCCCACCAGGTTGTAAATACCGGAGAGGTGATGGCGTTGAGCAAAAGCGATCGCCCCCACAATATCGTCTAAATGAATCCAATTGGCGGCATCGGTGCCTGCGCCGGGGCGGGTGGTGCCGGGTGCTCGTTGAAAGATTTTTTTCAGCTCGCGTCCGGGGCCATAAATCCCACCCAGACGAAAAATACAGACGTGCCGTTGGGGAGAATTTGCACTCAATAGGATACGTTCCGTCTCCGCCAGAATGTCCCCATTGGGATTGGCGGGCGCAACAGGCGTGGTTTCATCGACCCATTGCCCTTCGCGATCGCCATAGACGGCATAACTCCCGGTGTAAATAATCTGGCTCACAGTCGGCACCTGCTCCAACACAGACACCAGCGTTTTCGCCGTTTGCAGATAGGTGGCCTCATACGCCTCGGCATGGGGTGCCCCGATCGCCAGCAAAACTACCTGCTGATCATGCAACAGCGATCGCAGCCCAATGGGATCATCCCCGCGCACAATCACCACGCGATCGACTAAAGGTTCCAGTTCTGACACTCGATGGGCAGAGGTTGTGGTGCCTGTCAGGGTAAATTCTGACCGCCAGATACGAGCCACGGCTTTGCCCACATAACCGCAGCCCAAAATCACCGCATTCGTCAAAAGTTAACCTCCGGCGCGTTTATCGTCTGCTAATAGTTTCGCAGATAGAATCCCGCCCAAAAACCCAAATAAATGACCTTCCCAGGAAACGCCCTGCTGGAGTGGCGACAAGCCCCAGATCAAACTGCCGTAGAGGGTGCCGACAAACAGGGACATGGCGATCGCGGTGACACTCCGTTCAAAATAGCCGCGCGCCAGCAAATAACCGAGATAGCCGAAAATCACGCCACTTGCGCCCAGGTGGATGCCCGTTGCGCCAAAGAGCCAGGTGCCCAGACCGCTCACCAGCGCGGAGAGGATGCTGACCACAAAAAAGTCGCGGGTCTCGCGGAGCATCACCAACCAGCCCAACACCAGGAAGGGGACGGTGTTGCCGATCAGGTGCCCCAGCCCACTGTGCAGAAAAGGCGCGAACAAAATCCCGCGTAAACCAATCAGATGGCGGGGAATGATGCCAAATTGATCCAGCCCGCCGCGAAAGTTGTAGCCCCCTTTCAAAATCAGTAGGTCAAACAACTCCAGCCCCCAGGCCAGCACCACACAGGACATGAGGATGAGGATTTGGAGTTGGAATTCTGCTGCAATTGACCGTTCTTGCTGTTTGCCGTTCATAGGGTTGGGAAACTGGGGTCTAGAGAAACGATGAGGATTAATCCTACTTTAGCGGTTGAAATTGCGATCGCCCGGACTAGGGGTTCGGCAATAAGAACTCTTGAATGAACTTGACCGTGGCATAGAACTGAAAGTCTACATTGGGTTTCTTGGCAAAACCATGCCCTTCATCGGTTGCCATCAGATACCAAACGGGCGTGCCATTTTTCCGAACCGTCGCCACAATTTGTTCGGCTTCATTCAACGGCACGCGGGGATCGTTTTTGCCGTGGATGACAAAGAGCGGCTTGGTAATTTGGCTGGCATTGGTCAGGGGGGAAATGGCATTCAAGAATTCGCGCATCTTGGGATCGCGTTCGTCGCCATACTCCACCCGCCGCAAATCCCGCCGATAGGCTTCCGTGCGTTCCAGGAAGGTGACAAAGTTGGAAATCCCGACAATATCGATCGCCGCCCGAATCCGATCGCCGTACTTGGTCGCCACCGCCAGCGACATATAGCCACCATAGCTGCCCCCCGTCACCAACACGCGATCGGCATCCAGATCCGGCTGGGTGGCAATCCAATCCAGTAACGCGCCAATATCTTTGACGGAATCTTCCCGCAAATAGCCGTTATCCAGCTTCAGGAAGGATTTACCATAGCCCGTCGAGCCGCGCACATTGGGAAACAGTAAGGCGACCCCCAACTCATTCAGGTAAAAATTCTGGCGACCTAAAAAGCCTGGTCGCGACTGGGCCTCTGGTCCGCCATGAATATCAATAATGACAGGACGTTTGCCCTTAAATTTGGCGGGGGGACGGTACAGAAATCCGGAAATCATTTTGCCATCGAAGCTTTTCCAGCGAGCCAGTTCCGCTTCGGAAAAGTTGCTGATATTCATGCCGCCCGTTTCGCTTTCCGTCCACCGTTGCAACTGATTGGTAGTGATGTCCAGCGAGTAAACATCGGCATTCGCGCGGGCTGAGGTCATCGTGAAGCCGAGATCTCGATTGTTCGCATGCCACTCCAAGCCAAAAATCAAGCCATTGGGCAACTTCGGCACCTTCAATTCCCGGCGCGTCTGGGTATCCAGCAGATGCAACACACTGATGCCGTCTTCATTGGTGACAAAGGCCAGCCGCTTGCCATCTCTGGACAGGGAAAAATCTTCCACATCCCACTTGATTTTGTCGGTTAAGGGGATAAACCGCCGACTGCCCAACTCCAGATAACCCAAGCGCTGAAATTCGGAGTCGCGATCGCTGACCACGTACAAACCTTTACCATCGTGACTAAACACGCCGCCGCCATAAGCGACGGGTTGCTTCCCTTTAGGCGTAAGCAGTTGCCGCTCCCCAGATTGGGTATCAAACAACCACAGATAACTTTCATTCGCCGATACATATTGCATCACCAACAACTGGCGATCGTCCGGTGACCAGTCCATCACCCACCAGCCGCCGCCTTCCATCTGCGTGAGGAGGCGATCGGACTGAGGATTGCGAGGATCCATCAAGTAAATGTCGTTGTCTTTCCCGGTGCGACGGGTGGAAGTATAGGCGATGCGATCGCCCTTCGACGACCACACCCCGCCACTGTTGCGCGATTTGCCATCCGTCAGCAGCGTCACATCCCCCGTTGCCAGGTCATAGCGGTAGTTCTGGTCAAATTCGCTGCCGCCAATATCTTTGCTGAACACAAAAAAATCGCCCTGGGTCGGCTGAAAGCTGGCACCGGAGGGCGGTTCGCTGAAGAAAGTGAGTTGTTTGCGGGCACCCAGGGGAAAGCGCACCTGATGCACCTGGGGAATGTTGGCAAACCGCGTCGAGATCAACATTTCGCGTTTGACGGGATGCCAACTGGCGAGCAAAGCGCCCCGGAATTCTGTATACCGCTTGACCTGTTCTACCAGTGACAGCGGAATTGCTGGCACCCCTTCCACGACTAAATTATCGTTGGGCGGAAACGTTGCCGCTAGCGCTGGAATGATGGGGGTAAAGCTGAACACAACTGCCAGAAGCAGGGCAAACAAGGCACGCGATCGCATGGGTAGACAGGTTGAGGATATTGCCCATTGACTCTAGCGTGAGCCTGTTGGTTCCGGCAAGCGCCCTGCTAGACCCAGTTCACATGGCGCAACCATTTCCACACACCCGTATGCCGCCGCACGGCGATGCCCTGACTTTGTTCTTTGGCCAGCACCATCAATTCCGCTGCGGTAAAGCTGTACCCCAGTTGCTCGACCATGTGTAAAAATTCTTCGGGCGTGTGGACTTGTTCAAACCGTTCCCGCAGTTCCTCATCATGGGCAGCGGCTTCAAGAAATCGTGTTGCACTCTCTAAAGACATTTCTGGAGACTCCCTTGTAGGCGGCTGTGCCGAAGTCGTAGATCAACCTTTCGCTATAATTCCCCAACCGCGATCGGATTACTAAATCACGGTCAAAATTATTCGATCGCGCCACTCACCGGGAACCGATCAATCAGTTGAATGGCGCGGCTGGCGTTACGCTTCAAACTCTCCGGCAGGTGCGGCACATGGGGAATTTGCGACAGAAAATCGAGGGTACGCCGCAGGATTCTGACTACATCGCCTTCATCTAGGCTGGTGTTTTCGCAGAGTTCCGTC
>JAIXVO010000739.1 GCA_027482985.1 Cyanobacteriota bacterium | reverse complement strand
TGTCCGCTTGAATTTCAAGGGCGACGCATAGCGCCCATCCGGCGACCGACGAGATATTCACAATATGCCCCTGCCGACGAGCCACCATTGCCGGGACAAACATCGCACTCAGTCGCATCGGAGCCAGCAGGTTGATTTGCAGCAGCCGTTCCCACTCGGCGATCGGGGTTTCGTCAATCCGCCCAAATACGGCAATCCCAGCATTGTTAATCAAAATATCGATCGCGCATCCCAACGCCTGTACCTGCTGAAACAGGCTCTCACAACCCGCCGCAGTCGCCAAATCCGCCGCAATGCAAGTGATGATTTCCCCGGTCGAGACGGTCTGCTGCATGGCCTTCACCTGCTCCCAGAGGCGATCGCCATCCAGATCCGTCAAAATCAACCGACTCCCTGCCTGTAACAGTTGGCGAGTCAGTTCTTGCCCAAAGCCACCTGCGGCTCCCGTCAACAGCACGATCGCATGCTTGAGCTGAGTCATGAGGATTGCCCCGTTTCACTTTAGTCAGATTTTAAGGGATGAATCCAGGGTGCGATCGCTGATCAAGTCAGGATTAGCGCATCCAAGCGCAAAATCTGCATAGGTGTAAGACCAGTTCTACAAAATTTTCCACCCGCCACTGTAGGGTTTCGGCAGTCGGTCACAGGCTTGGCAATAGCCTAGAGGTCATCTGCCGAATACCAAACCCATTGAGGGGAATTATTCTCTTCAGAAATCCCCTCAATGGGTTTGGCATTTGCTAGCAACACCGGGATGCTGTGTCAGGGGGTAGTATTCGGCAACAAGACTGGTTAGGCTCCCTAGATTTTGCCCAAATGCCACGTCCCTACAATCTTCTTGGGTGGGCGATCGCCCTTTGGCTCATGGGCTTACTATGAACTAGTTACGGCTTGGTGGAGCGGTAGCGCAGGGGATGGCAGACGAATCTCTGGCTCTTGACGATGCCCCATTGGTGCAGTTGATAGCGGAACAATAAGCCGAGAATACCCAGCCCGTAACGAACGCTGGCAAAAAAGCTGGCACTGGACGCTTCCGGGAAGTAGCGGGTGGGGACGTGAATATCGCCGATGCTGAAGCCGCCTGCAACGAATTGCGCCACAATTTCCTGGTCAAAAATAAACTTGTCGGAGTTCGCCAGGAAGTTGACACTTTCCAACACTTCCCGCCGATAGGCGCGGTAACCCGTGTGGTATTCCGAGAGTTCCAGGCCAAAGGTTTTATTTTCCAGCCAGGTGAGGAAAATGTTGGCGATGTATTTCCACCAGGGCATCCCTTGTTTGAACGCCGACATCCCTTTCATCCGGGAACCGAAGACCACATCATACTGACCTTCTTCGATCGGTCGGATGATTTCGGGTAACAGCGTCGGGTCGTATTGGTAATCGGGGTGCACCATGACGATGATCGAAGCACCGTCCTTCAAGGCTTCCAGGTAGCAAGTCTTCTGGTTCGCGCCATACCCTAGATTGCGCTTGTGAGCAAACACCGACAAGCCCAACTGTTCTGCAATGTAGATCGTGTCATCGCGACTGCCGTCATCCACCAAAATGATGCTGTCCACGGTATCGTGAGGCAAATCATCATAGGTCGTCTTGAGGGTTTTAGCCGCGTTATAGGCTGGCATCACGACGACCACCCGCCGTTGCGATGATTGCACAGTAGAACTAGGGTTCATACACTCCTCGAAAGATGAATTGGAACGCAAGCAAACCTTTGCAGGTTGAGGCCAGACCAGCACTCAACTGATGCACCGGGAACAACGGTTGACCTTCACCAAAGGCGGGATGCACCAGGGGCAGGGGAACGGGCGTGGTCGCCACGGATTGGACGCGCAGGCCACAAGTTTCACACAACTGGCGAGCAGTTTTCAGCGTAAAGAAACGTAAATGTGTCCGATCTAGAATACCGCGATCGCTGTAATCAAATTTGCCTAGTAACAAACTCAGCCGCACATATAAGTGAGCCACGTTGGGCAGGGAGATAATGACGGGCGTGCCGGGTTTGGCGTAGCGTTGCAACAAATCCAGCAACACGGTTTCGGGATCGGGCAAATGCTCCAGGATATCGGCCAGAACAATCGCGTGAGGCGGTTCCAGGGGCAAGTCTAACGGTTGGGAGAGATCGGCCTGGAACACAGTGTCGTAGCGCTGACGGGCGATCGCCACCAAATCGGGATCGCGTTCCACGCCAACAAAGCGAAAATCCGGTGTCGGCAAAAATTCGTTCAGAAATCCAGCCGCACAACCCACGTCTAACACGGTAAACGGTTGTGGCTGCGATCGCGCCACCTGCCGCAACTGAGACGTAATCTGGGCATGCGACGAAAATCGATCTTTCTTAAGTAAATACGGGGAGTCCCCAGTCATCGTTGCTGTCATCCGTTCGCTCATCCCACCCATCCCACCTCTGCCCTCGTCAAACAGATTGACATTATCCGTTGCTGGGCGAGGTCTGCCTATACTTTACACAAACTTGTCACCGAATCGGGTAATTTCGTTGTTATTGTCTCATCCCCCTCACGGACTGAAAAATTGAGGATGACTTCATCTGCTACCCCCTCTCTTTCCACCCCCTATACCCTCCTGCGACTGCTGCTGATCACGGCGATCGCCTATTGGATTTTGACGATGGGCGTGTGGGGCATCTTTGCGCTGGATCGAGGGCTGAATTACGAAACGATGTTTCCCCTTAACTGCCAGAATCGCGGTCTCTACCTCTGCCTGATCTACCTGGATAACCTACGTCCCTATAACAGCTTGTTTTTGGGCCTCTCGCATTTGTTGGGTGGCGATAACGGTAGCTATGTCAGCTATCAACTGTTTTATGGTTTCCTATGGTGGGGACGCGGGTTTTTTAGCTTTTTAATTTTTCGGCGGATTTTTCCAGCCTATCCAGCAGTAGGGTTCTTGATTGGGGCGATCGTCGTGACTCATGTTACCGACGGCACCGTCAACTGGATTGGGCAAATTCACCAATTGGGCTTCATGTTTTGCCTGGTGCTGGCGGTTTACCTGCTGCTTGAAAGTTGGTATGCGCGATCGCGACTCTGGGCCGCAGTGCTCCTAGCGCTGTCGTTGCTCCCTCTCTACGTTTCGCTCTGGACTTACGAAAGCCAGTTTTTCATTATTCTGTTCATCCCCGTCGTGCTGTGGATTCTGCGGCCTAAATTGACCCTGCCGCTGCTGCTGACCAGCCTGATCTGGTACATCTTGCCCGGCATCTACGGCTATGCCCAGGTGAAGCGGTACCTGCTAACGCGGGAAGCCACCTATCAAAGTTCGATTGTCCGCCCAGATTTAACCCTGAATGCGCTCCTTCAGGATCTATGGGTGCATCTTCAACAGAGTTTGCGCTTCTGGACGTGGGTTTCCGGGAACACGCCGCCCTACACGATCGCGACCTTGAATCCCGCGATCGGCTTCTTCTGTGCCGGGGGATTCCTCCTAGCGGGTTACCTGGTGCTGCGGCCGCAGGTGCTCAATGCCGCGTTGCCCAGTAAACGCCAACTGCTGATTTGTCTGGGGGTGGGGGCAATCATTCTAGTCTTGAGTTTTCCGATTTACTTGCTGATTGCTGGCAACACGATGTTTTGGCGGACGCAATTATTGTCCAGCTTTGGGGCGGCCATCATGCTGGTGTCGGGGATTTTGTGGCTGGCGCGATCGCTCTCGCCCAAACCCTACCAGGCGATCGTGGCACTCCTGTGTTGTAGCGCGATCGTCTTTTCCGGCGTGCGGGTAGGTGTAATTCTCCAGGGGTTTCATGAGTACCGCTGGCGGATTCAACAAGACCTGATGGCGCAGATTTCTCATCTTGCGCCGGGAGTTAAAGACCATACCCTGATTCTGCTGACCAACCTGACCAAAGACTACAACTACGACCCGTTTGGAGCCTCCATGTGGTTTGATAGCCCCGTGCAACTGCTGTATCCGGGGCGTAAAGTGGCAGGACATTATTTCTATGCGGATGGGAGCCAACCCACCGACGATCGCTGGCGGTTCACAGCAACGGGGATTGAGCGGGAAAAAGGCGTGGACGGGATGATCAAGCAGTTTGAACAGGCCACCTATGACCAGATGTTGGTGTTTGAGTATGGTCAAGATGGGGAAATTAGCTTGTTGAAGACGATTCCAGCCAAATTCTTGCCACCGGGAACGACGGCGATCGCCTATGATCCCCAGCAGCCCATGGAGGCGACCCTGCTCCCGGATCGCGCCATTCGGATGTTTGCTCGTTAGGGGCGATCGCGCCAGCCGCCGATCCCCAATTCGAGATGTCGCCCCTTAAGCTAGAAAGTGAACCTCACGCTGGGTCTGTGTGTCTTCATGTCTGTGCTGTCTCTGGATCAATTAATTGCAGTCGTGCAAACGGAGTTGTTGCCCCACCTGCAACTTCATAGCGTTGATCCCCATAACCCGGTCGCCATTCGGTCTGTCCCGGCTCCCTGGCACGCCTTAGGGGCGGGTAACTATGCAGCCGTCTTGGTTCATCCGGATCAGCCCGCCTGGGTCGTGAAAGTCTATGCCCCTGGTCGTCCTGGCTTTGAGCAGGAAGTGGAGGTGTATCGGCGTTTGGGGCAGCATCCGGCGTTCTCGGAGTGCGTTTATGCCACCAACGGATTTTTAATTTTGAAGCGATTGCATGGCGTAACACTGTACGATTGTGTTCATCGTGGCATTCGGATTCCGCGACAGGTAATTTGGGATATCGACCAGGCTTTGAACGATGCCCGTCAGCGGGGACTATTTCCTCATGATGTGCACGGTCGCAATGTCATGCTGTTTGAGGGCAGGGGTCTGGTCGTCGATGTCTCTGACTTTTTGCATGAAACCCCTTGTGCTAAGTGGCAAAACGTCAAACAAGCCTACTTTTGGGTTTACCGCCCGGTGATTGCCCCCCTCCGCCTCCGCCTTCCCTATTGGTTGCTGGATGCGGTGCGGGCTGGGTATCGCTGGTGTTGTCGGCTCCGCAGTTGGGGCAGATGACTGATGATCAGACGAGGGGCCGATCGCAAAATTTCCCTGAATCCGCGCTCGCCCTTGTGTAAAAGTAAGAAATTCCCTCGCATCAGTGTCTTGATGCGGGTTTGACCGCCTTTGAGAGAATATTATATCCTTACAATAAAAACTTTCTAAGCCCTTTTGCATAGAAGTAATTCAACGACATATCTATACTGTTCTGCTAGAGGCGATAGGCTATCTAAAGCAAGGTGAGAGGAGTTTTACTGTGCAAGTTGTTCAAGAGTACGTCCAACGTTGGTACGAAAGCGGGTTAGACCCGGATGAATACATTTGTCATCGCAAGCATGGCAATGTGGTCGAAATTGAAGAGGCGGCCACGGGGCACCGCCGCATGGTGCTAACGTTTTGTAGCAACGATGTGTTGGGGCTGACCCATGATGACCGGGTGAAGCAAGCCGCGATCGACGCCATTCTGCAATACGGCACCTCGAACAGTTCGACCTCCGTCTTAAGTGGTCGGATCGACTTGCATCGGCAACTGGAAGCTGAAATTTCCGACTTCAAGCATTTGCCCCATACCCAGTTGTTTTTGAATGCCTGGATGGCGATGCAAGCCTTAATGGATGCTTTCTGCCATCTGGCCATTCCCGTTCCTGGCTTCCAGCATACGCGCGAGACTCTGATTATGACAGACGTGTTGAATCACGGCTGTATTGTTTCGGCGCTGGCTAATGCCGGAACGCGATCGGGCAAAATGTTTGGGCATAGTCCCAGAGTGCGGGTGAAGGCATATCGCCATTGCAATATGGAAGATTTTGCCCGCAAACTGAAGCGCTACGCCAAACCCGACGATCGCATTATGGTGGTTTCCGATGCCGTATTCTCGATGGATGGCGATCTGGCTCCGCTGCCGGAGATGATCCAAATTCTGTCGAACTATCCCGATAGTGTATTGGTGATGGATGAGGCGCATGCTTCCGGGGCGATCGGAGCCACCGGACGCGGCATTTACGAATACTTTGGGCTGACCCCGCAGGACGCGATCGATCAGGGTGTCGTGCCCTTGATCATGACCACGTTCTCGAAGTTCGGGGCTTCCGTCGGCGCGGCTATCAGCACCCACGTCCCGGAACTCAAACCCTTGCTGAATGTCTCTCCCACCTCGATCGGCACCTGCTCGCTGGCACCTCCGCTGACCGCTGCCGCCTTGCAGAGCCTCCGGATTGTGCGGGAAGAGCCGGAATTGGTGACACGCTTGCAAGAAAATACCCGCTACCTGCGATCGCGCCTCGCCGCTCATGATTTCATGGCGATCGGGGAAACCAACGTGATTCCTGTGATCCTGCCGGATGAAGTGAATCCCAAAGAATACGCGCGGGAGTTAATGAACTACGGCATCTGGGTGTCGCCCATCTGGTTTATTGCCAAACCCCGCATTCGGATTACCGCGAATGCCCTGCACACGCGGGAAGAGATGGAGCGGCTGGTGGTGGCTATGGTAAAGGTGCGCGATCGCCTGTATCAACCTACGATCAGTGCCTAACCAGAATCATTGACAATCTCTGGTTTCGTAGGGGTAGGCACAAGACCTACCCCCAGCGATGAGGGCACCCACCAATAGTTTCCGGTGGCTGATCGTGGATCAGCCACCGGAAATTTTATTTTTTAGGAAAGATCTGCGTGTAGGGAGCCATCTTGCCGTCACAGGCGAATTTGGCCTTGAAGTCGACCAGTTCGAGATTCCGCTGAGTGAGGCGATAGCGAGCCGTAGAGCCACAATCCCCAATGCCGCGATATTTGGTCTGGATCGTCAACAGCCGTTGTTTGGAATCAAATGTCGGCAAGCCCCCGATCGAGGGACTTTCCACTCGCTGCGGGGAACCAGATTGGCTTTCGGTAAATTCCGTCAAGGTCAGCCGCTGGAGGGCGTTGCTGGTCGCCTTGGGCGAATAGAGGAAAAATTCGTAGTTGCCCTGGTAGGCCGCGAGAAAACATTGAACGACAACAAAATAGGTTTGGCGATCGACTTGATAGGCGACTGAAGCTCGTTGCGCTGCGGCTAGATCGAAGGAATCCACACAAACCTGAAAGCGCTGACGATTCCTCAGAAGTTGCTTAACGGCTTGCTGTTCGCCTTGAGCGCTTTTGGTGGGCGCAGCGGCGATCGCGGGTAATCCCACCCCAGATACACCCAGCAAACTAAACAAAGCCAACGAAATCCAGGAACGGAAAAATTTTACTGACATAGAGATAGCCGATAAAAAACGGAAGGCAGAATATGACATATTAGCGCCGCGCTCCGAGACGACGTAGGCTTCCCTCTTCTCAGG
>JAIXVO010000611.1 GCA_027482985.1 Cyanobacteriota bacterium | reverse complement strand
GCGATCGCAATCCCATTCATAAAGCCTGTGAGGACGGCATTGGAGACGAATCGGAGAAAACCGTCCAGTCGGAACAAACCCAGCAAGATTTGCAAGACTCCCACCAGTATCGTGAGCGTGACCAGGACAGGCACTTGCTGATCGCGCCCAAAGTCGGCCAGCACGCCAGCCATGACGACAGCCATCGCGCCTGTGGCATTAATCGTCATAAATTCAGTGCTGCTTACCAGGGCACCCAGGGGGGTCCCAATCATCAGGGCATGCAGCCCGAAGACGGGATTGACTCCAATCAGCAGGGCATTGGCCAAGGCATCAGGAATCATCGTCAGCGTATTCGTGAGGGCGGCACTAGCATCAGCTCGCCAATTGGGGGAGGGTTTCAACTGTTTGGAGATTGAACGAGCCATAAGGACTTCCGGTGACAACAGGTCAAACCATCTGTTTCAGCAAACTAGGACATGAGCGACAGTTGAACTGCCAGCAGATGCAAATCGGGGCAGGGCGATCGCCATTAAAATAGATGCAAATCGGAAACGAGGAAAGTCGATGCAGATGCAATTGCTCGAAACGTTAGCTCAAGACTGGCAACTGGATGACCCGGAAGAGCGACGACTGATTTCCAATGTGACGTGGGCGCAGTACGAGAGCCTGTTAGCTCAATTGGGAGATAGTCTAGCCTATCGCGTGAATTATTTAGATGGAGTCTTAGAAATTGTGGCACCGAGTCGGCGACATGAAACAGGAAAAACCCGCATCGGGACGTTATTAGAAATTTATTTTCTCGAAACTGATGTGGAGTATTTTCCGCTGGGTTCTACCACGTTTCGCCAAGCCGCTAGACAGGTCGGGACAGAACCGGATGAAAGCTACTGCCTGGGGACAGAGAAGGAGTTTCCTGACCTTGTGATTGAAGTCATTGTCACCAGTGGCGGGAGCGATCGCCTGGAACGGTTTCGCCGCCTGGAAGTCCAGGAAGTCTGGTTTTGGCAAAGCGATCGCTTCCAGATTTACCACCTGCGCGATGCAACCGCGACAGCATTGGCGCAAACATTTGGTTATGAATTAATCCATCACAGTGAACTCCTACCTGATTTAGATTTGCACTTATTGAGTGAGTGTGTCCGGAATCCCAATCCATTAGCAGCCGCGAAAGCTTTTCGCCAAGGCATTCAAAAATAACCCAATCGACGGAAACGGGTATTAAGTCAAAAACTCAAAAGAATTCAGAAAAATTGTCGTTTGCCGAGAGGGAACACCAGCACTTTTGGGCGATCGCGTCCCCATCACATAGCCCGTATTTTGCCGGAGAAACGCCCGAAACACAATCACTTCAGTTGCACTCTGATAAGTCAGTTCGCGCCCCTGCACGCCGTTCTGAGTCATGGCTTGATTCCGCACGAGTCTAAACTGCGGGGATGAAACCACGTTATTCGCAATCCCGACGAGGAGAAATTGGGGATTTTTGAGTTGTTCCGGGGTGAGTTGTTCCGCATAACCGACGACATACCGCGAGGTATCCGTATTGGCGGTGAGCGTGCGAAAGTTCACCTTGCCAACGGGTGTGGATAAGGTCACTCGATCTTCGGTCAGGGTGCCCGGTGGCATCCAGAAAGAGAAGCCCCCCGCCCGGAAAAAGATCGGTTGCCAGGCTTGCGAATTTCCCGCGACCGGCATCGTTGGATCGGGCGGTTGGCGGCGCAATTGATTCTCTGATTGCAACCGACCTTCTTCAAAAAAGCTGGTGAAATTGCTTTGTTGCGCCAGGAAGACGGGCGATCGCGGCAACTGTTCCAACGGTAAGGTGGAAGGTGCTGGAGCACGAGTTAGCGCCGATGATGATGTTGCTCCTGGCTCAGTAAGCAGTGCCGGAACGAGGACGATTCCAGTCAAGAGGGAAAAAAGAAATTGGGCAGGATGCGGCATCAGGAAGATTTTAAAATGATGATTAGAAATCTTACTAGAAGATCACAAGAAGACTGACGCAATAGGTGAGAAAAATAGATTCTCGATGCAGTCAGCTTTCGACTCAGGTTAATGTCAGACTCGATATTGCCATTGAACATGCCACCTCCAGGCACCGGATTAGCGAAGGAATTTGCAATTCAATCACATTCCCAGTGGAGGACATATATAGACCGTAGCCATAACGCAACGCAGAAATCTTAATTTTCAGAGACCGCTCTAAGGGCGTGAAAATTAAAACTACCGAAGCTAGCAAGTTAGTTTATATCAATAAAATAGGAAACTGATATGAAACCTGAAATTCATGTTGTTGGTGTTGGGTTGCACGGTGTTCTACCTCATCTACGACAAAGAGGGTGTCAGTCATTCAGCTCAATCTACTACAAAGATTGGGGCATCAATCAGGTTGGAGGGCTTGAAAGAGCAGTTTTTGAATATGCTGAGTTGGTTGCGCTGAGATCGGTATCCTGGATAATATAGCTTCGGTCAGAACACTTAGGACAAGTCGGATCGGCAAGAGCAAATGCTGGGTAGGTGTTCTAACTCGCCTCTGCCACGTTACCCATGGCGACGGCTATAAAGCTGACATTACTCATAGAGTTATGGCTCAAAAACAGGTTCTTGCGGCACTCACTAAACCCCCCGGTCGCCCTCCCGCGAAAGATATGGTGTGGATTCCGGGTGGGACGTTCCAGATGGGATCGGATCACCACTATGGGGAAGAAGCACCCGCCCATGCGGTTACAGTAGATGGTTTTTGGGTGGACAAATATCTGGTGACGAATGCCCAGTTTCAGAAGTTTGTTAAAGCGACGGGCTATGTCACCTGTGCCGAGCGACCGGCGAATCCGGATGATTACCCCGGTGCCCAGCCAGAACTGTTGCAGCCTGCGTCCTGTGTCTTCGTGAAGCCCGATCGCCCCGTTGATCGCAGTACTCATTACAACTGGTGGGCTTACATTCCCGGTGCGAACTGGCGACATCCCGAAGGGGCGGGCAGTTCGATCAAGGGGCGGGAACAGCATCCGGTGGTGCATGTCACCTATGCCGATGTGGAAGCCTACGCGAATTGGGTGGGCAAAGCGATTCCGACCGAAGCAGAATGGGAGTTTGCGGCCTGGGGTGGGCGGCAAAATGCTGAGTTTGCCTGGGGCGATGAACTGCACCCCCAGGGCAAAATGATGGCGAATACCTGGCAGGGCGAGTTTCCCTGGGAAAATTTGAAGACCGATGGCTATGAGCGGACTTCCCCAGTGGGGGTGTTTCCCGCCAATGGGTATGGGCTGTACGACATGATTGGCAATGTCTGGGAGTGGACGACGGATTGGTATCAGGAACACAACCAGATCAAGCCAGACGCTTGTTGTAGCAAGCTCGTGAATCCGCGCGGGGGCGCTCGCGAAGCCAGTTATGATCCCAATTTGCCGAATGTG
>JAIXVO010000640.1 GCA_027482985.1 Cyanobacteriota bacterium | reverse complement strand
TGCCAGACCCAGAAGGGAATGGGTGCGGACCGGGGTTTTAGCCCCTTCGCGGGCGGCAATCTCGCGGGGCTGTTCGCGGCTGGTGATCAAGCAACAACTCTGGTGCTGCGTATCACTGATGCGTTTCAGCAAGTCGCCATAGTTCTCGTAGCCAGGCAAATAGTCACCGCTCAAAACGTGACCTTGCAAAACCGCTTCAAAGCCATCCAGCACAATCAAGCAGCGCTGCCGCCGCAGCACCTCCAAGAGCGTGTTGAGGGTGGGGGTGGGGGCTGACCCCGTGAGAAAGGTCAGGATATTCGTCAGGAGTTCTGGCAGGGAAGGTGGTGCACATCCAGTGATCGCTGGATCGAGCGATCGCCAGATCATCCACTCAAAGCGATCGCGCAGATGTTCGGCCACTTTCACCGATAAATCCGTTTTCCCGACCCCCGCTGTCCCCGTCAAGGAGATCAGGCGACAGCCCTCTTCTTCTACCCATTGATCCAGCGTGGCGAGTTCCTGCGATCGCCCCTGAAACTGAGAGGCGGCAGGTGCGTGCCCCCAATCCTGGGCGCGGTTTACAGTCTGGGTCTGCCACTCCAATTCGTTTGCGGCAAACGGCTCCGGCAATTCTGGTAGGTCTGGTAGCAGCGACGGAGTGGCATTAGGGTCAAAGTCCAGATCTGAGGTTAAGGGGGCGATCGTTTTGGGGCCTGGGAGTCGATCGCGCACTCGCTCTAGCGGTCCTTGTAGCGCCTCTTTGCGCACTTTGATCGGTTCTCCCACTTGCTCAGTAGCTACTCGGCTTAACAACTTCCAGAGATCCGGCCCCACATTGCGCATGATGTGTTCCAGGCTGACCTGGGGACAGTCCTGGCGAATCTCTTTGTAACTCTGCCCGCCCCAAGACCCGCGAAAGATGGCACGCTGCAAATCGTTCAGCGGTTTTTCACCCGCCTGCTGAAGCAGATCGTCAACGAGTCGGAGCGCTTCATCCGCGTTCATAGATTGGCAGCAGGAGCGAAAGGATAGATGCTGATATTTAGTTTATGCTGAACATTGCTGAATGTTGCTGTAGTTGGCTGTACGGAATTTCCGCTTCAGTTTTCTTCAGTCAGCGGAATGAGGCTTAAATTCTCTGAATTGGCGATATTTCAATCCATCGCGATAGTGAAGACAGGTGATTTTTACTGCCCTGTCTACCGCTTGGAGAACAGCCCCATGTCTAGAAGTTCCAGAGATGATGATCAGGTTTTTGTCGTGTTGATGGGCAGCCGCAATCGTGCCCCCGATCCCAACAGCGAGGTCTCGAATGCGTTTTTGGGTGTGCTAGCCGTAGCGATCGTGTTGATGGTGTTCGTCGGCTTGGTTAATGACGCCGATCGCCGTCGCTTCCGCCAGTGGCAATCTGTCCCTACCACTCAACTGCAACCCGTGCTACAGATGCCTGACTCGATTTACACCGCGACTGACGACTCCGTCCGTTAACTCCAAACTCACGCCCACTGGATGCTGTCGACCAATGATGGCAGCATCCAAACGTTATAAACCAGTAAGATGCTGAATGATAATGTCCGTGTTTAACCTGAGTCGAGAGGCTACATTTGAGACTCAATTAAAGACAGGATAAAGGTATTAATAAGGCTGTTTCTGATATAGCCGTTGCCATAGAGTTAACCCTCACTTTTAATCCGTGTGAGTGGTTATTTACGACTCTCCCTGAAGCATCTGATCTGGAATTTAGCTATTCGCATGAGCGAGAAATTTTTAGCTAAATTTAAATTAACTAAAATTCTCATAGATCGGTAAAAGTGCGGACTGTAGGGCGATCCGTATGGCTGAGGAGAGGAAAAATTTTCTAAAGTTTTCTATAGAAGCTGATCGATTTCCTACATCATTTTTTCTCGGATGTGCGTTTATTTCTGAGTAAGGAAGGATATCAAAAGGCAATGTATATTTCCCTAACCTTGGATCTGCATGGAAAACTTTGATTGGGTGGTGTTTGAGACCACCGAAGGCACTTTTCTCCCCACACAATTGCACCACAAAGAAACTGTTTTTACGCTGAGTAACGGTTATTTGGGGACGCGTGGCACCTTTGAAGAAGGCTATCCCGGTAGTGCTGCTGCGACCTTGATTAATGGTGTATACGACGCTGCACCCGTCGTGGTGACGGAATTAGCCAACTGTCCAGATTGGTTGGCTTTGATGATTCAGATCAAAGCCGAAAGTGACGCTGACTGGCAACGGTTTCGGTTGGATCAGGGCAAAATTTTAGACTACAAACGCTGGCTAAACCTACATCGCGGGGTGTTGCAGCGCTGTGTCCGGTGGCAAAGTCCGGCGGGTCATACGCTGGAATTCGAGTTTCAGCGATTCGTCAGTCTGGATGATTGCCATGTGGCCGCATTGGCTTGTACGGTGCGATCGCTCGATTTCGCGGGGCGTGTCGAAGTCCATGCGAACTTAAATGGCTATCCCGATAACGAAGGCTTAATTCACTGGGATCAGGTCGATCAGGCGGCGCACGAGCACCTGACCTGGATTCACGTGCGCAGCCGCAAATCCAAAATTGACCTCGCGATCGCCACCTATCTGCAGCTCACGGGTGATCAGCCCGCCGCAGTGCAAAGTCTGGCCTTCCAGGGACATACTGCCGCGATCGCGGCCTTCAGTCTGGCACCGGGACAACAGATGCGAGTCGAGAAGATTGTCACCCTGTTCACCTCCCTGGATACTGATCATCCGGTGCGACAGGCGATTTCTACGTTGAATCATCTGCCGCCTTACCACGCGTTGTTACGCGCCCATGAAGCGGCTTGGGCTACGGTTTGGCAGACCAGCGATGTGGTGATTGAGGGCGATCACACGGCGCAACTGGCGATGCGTTACAACCTGTTCCAACTGCTGTCGGCAGCCCCCCGCCACAGCGATCGCGTCAGCATTCCCGCCAAAGCGCTGTCGGGGTTCGCCTACCGGGGGCACGTCTTCTGGGACACGGAAATTTTCATGCTGCCGTTCCTGGTTTATACCCAGCCGGAATTAGCTCGCAACTTGCTGTCCTACCGCTACAAAACCCTCCCCGGTGCCCGACGGAAGGCGGCGCGGGCGGGTTATGAAGGCGCGTTGTATGTGTGGGAAAGTGCTGATAGTGGGGATGAAGTCACGCCCAACTGGGTGCCCCATGCCCATGATCCGAAGGCACTCGTGCGGATCTGGTGTGGCGATCTGGAACTGCACATTAATACCGACGTGGCCTATGCCACCTGGCAATATTGGCAAGCGACTCGCGACGATGAGTGGATGTGCCATTGCGGGGCGGAAATGCTGCTGGATACGGCGGTGTATTGGGGCAGTCGGGTGGAGTGGAACCCAGAGCGCGATCGCTACGAGATTCGGGATGTGATTGGCCCGGACGAATACCATGAGCGGGTGGATAACAACGCCTTCACTAATCGCATGGTGCAATGGCATCTGCAAACGGCGCTGAAACTGTGGGATTGGCTGGAAATCCACCATCCCGAAACGGCGATCGCGCTGCAAACGGCGCTCGACCTCACCCCGACGCGGTTACGGCATTGGGGCGATGTGATTGCCCATCTGTGGGTGCCCCAAGATCCGCAAACGGGCTTGATTGAGCAGTTTGAAGGCTTCTTTGACCTGACGGATGTGGATCTGGACGCGTATGAACCCCGCTTGCAATCGATGCAGGTGATTCTGGGGATTGAGGGGGCGAATCAGCGCCAGGTTTTGAAGCAGGCTGACAGTTTGATGTTGCTGTATCTGTTGCGGCGGGGTGCCTTTAGCGATCAGTCTTTGATTAACCTGCCAGAATTGGAACTGGCAGCAACGTTGCGCGATCGCCAGATTTTGCAGACCAACTGGGACTACTACAACCCGCGCACGGATCATACCTATGGGTCGTCCTTGAGTCCGGCGATTCATGCGATTCTGGCCTGTGCTTTGGGGCATCCGGAGCAAGCTTACGATCACTTCATGCGATCGCTGCTGGTGGATCTGGCGGATGTGCGGAGTAATGCGGCGGAAGGGATTCATGCAGCATCAGCGGGTGGCATCTGGCAAGCCGTGATTTTTGGCTTTGCTGGGATTCAGTTTACGCCCAACGGCCCGATCGCTGTACCAGCTTTACCCGATGGCTGGACGCGGCTGCAATTCCAGTTGCAGTGGCGCGGTCAAACCTTCAATTTTGACTTGCGATCGCCCGCTGCGGAATCCCTCCCTGCCCCCCAACACCCAGACATTCAGGCTGTCATCTTTGATTTAGATGGCGTGATTACAGATACCTCCGAGTTCCATTACCAGGCTTGGCAATGGCTGGCGGATGAGGAAGGCTTACCTTTTGATCGCGAACTGAATGAGTCCTTACGGGGCATCTCCCGGCAGGAATCGTTGCAACGGTTGCTCCACGGTCGCCCCGTCTCAGAGTCCCACTTCCAGGCCATGATGGAGCGGAAGAACGGTTATTACCTGGAACTGATTCGCACCATCACCCCTACTGACCTGTTGCCAGGGGTCACCGCATTGTTAGCCGATTTAAAGGCGGCTGGGATCAAAATTGCCCTCGGCTCCGCCAGCAAAAATGCACCGGAAGTCCTGCAACGCCTCGGCATTATGGACTTGATGGACGCGATCGCCGATGGCACCAGCGTGACCCACTCCAAACCCGCCCCGGATGTCTTCCTGCACGCCGCTCGGCAACTGGGGATTGCGCCGGAGCACTGTGTCGTGGTGGAAGATGCAGCGGCGGGCATTGAAGCGGCGATTCGTGCCGGGATGTGGGCGATCGGGCTGGGCGAATTAAGCCGGGTCAAAGATGCCCATCTGGTGCTCTCGAATTTGGCAGGCATCACCTGGTCGAATTTACTGGCGCAATTGACGCAAGTGGTGACGGTACCCGCCAGTCCGCCCACGGTGCAATACTTGACGCAACTCCAGGTCGCCAGTCGGTCAGGGGCGCAACGGTGAGGTAAAGACAGTTTCTGAGAACTAGCCGCTGCCTCCGGAGAACTCTCCGACTTTTTCAGAAGAAAAGTCGGAGAGTTGAGAGCCGAATCACAGTTACGCCCACCCCTTGAAGTTGCAGCCTCAATCAGAAGGAGCGCGATCGCGACTGATTGAGGTCAACGTCACAGGTTCGGGGGAGTTAGCGGGACTTTTGACGGCGGCGACGAGCCAGGTTTAACCCCGCGATCGCGAGACTGACTCCGGCGATCGTCGTGGGTTCGGGGACGGCGGCAGCGGGAACAGCCGCAATCCCAATCGGGCGGATCAATTGGGTATCGGTAAACAGGGAACCCGTGAAGCTGGCGCTACTACCCTGCCCATTGGCAAAGGTCAACACCGAACCCAAGTTATTGTTTCTGGTGTCGAACCCGACAGCAAATAGGTTGGATGTGTCTGCGCCAAAGGTCAGCCCGCCCATAAAGTTACTGGTAGGTGTGGTGCCCGTATAGTTGGTGGAGAGCACATCCAGCAGGGTGCCAGCCAGGTCATATTGGCGAATGCCGCCCGCAAAATCACTCACATAGAGACTGGAGAAATCGAGCGCGAAGGTGAGTCCCAATAAGCTAATAAATTCGGTGTCGGGTAACAGAGCGGGTTGGTCGATGAAGACGGATGGCGTGGTGGTCGGTTGCTTGCCCAACACCTGTTCCGGCGTGTAGCGCAACACCTGACTGGCAAACGGAAACACCAGATCGCCAGCGGCATTATTCGCACTGCCCTGCGTGGTCACATACAGACTCCCATCGGGACCAAATAGCAATCCATTCGGGCCATTCAAGCCATTGGGACTGCCCAACCCCTTGTTGTTATCGGATGCGAAGACATCCAGGAAGGCACCCGTTTTGCCATCGAAGCGCAAAATTTCGTTGGTGCGGAAACTACTGACATACAAATTGCCATCGGGACCAAACGCATTGCCGTAAGGCCGAGCCAGCCCGTTACCACTCGCCGCTACGCCCAAAAATTCGCCCAGTAAGTTGAATCGCAAAACGGCAGAATCTTTGGGATAGGCAGGATCGAACAGGTTCAAGCCACTGTTGCCCCCCACACTCACATACACATTGCCATCGGGACCAATGGTAATGGCATCCGGATCGCGTAAGCCGTTAGCGCCAGGCGTGGTGAAGTCACGCAGAATCGTGTTATTGATTTCGTCGTAGATCACAATGCTATTGCCACGGGTGTTCCCAATCAAAAGGGCGGCTTCGGCCTGGGGAGCCACGAAGCCAATCCCCGCGATCGCTCCCAAAACACACAAGGCGTTTAACTGCTGTTTCATAAGAATCACTCGACAGATAGAAAATACCCTTATCCTGAGAGAGCAACCCAGGTAAAACGGTATTCCTTGCTACAAAATTGCCTTGATCTCCGTAAAGCTACGGTGAAGATTTCTCACTAAGAATACCAGGGCAGTTTCCTCAGCGGGCGGCGAGCCAATACAGTAAAGGTGCCAGTAAAAGGGACGGCAGGAAGGCGGCAACTCGGACTTGCGTGAGTTCCAGGAGATTGATGCCAATGCCGAGAATCATGAGACCACCGACGCCCGTTGAGAGCAGGATGGGGGGAGAAGTGGCCGGATCGGGAATTAGTTGCGCCAAAACTCCGGCCAGGAGCGACAAGCCACCCTGATAGAATAGAATCGGCAAGGCGGAAAAACCCACTCCAATCCCGAAACTGCTGGTAAAAGCGATCGCCACCAGGCCATCCATTGTCGATTTGAGCAACAGCAGGCGATTGTCGCCCGTCAGTCCATTGTTCAAGCAGCCTAACAAGGTCATGGGACCAACACAAAATAAGAGGCTGGCAGCGACGAAACCTTCGGTAAACCCAGTGCCACCACTGAAGCGCTGTTTCAGGCGATCGCCAATCTGCGTTAAGCCCGCTTCAATCCTCCACCATTCCCCTAATAACCCACCCACCACGAGCGTGATTAACCCCAGGACAACCCCATCCACAATGACCGCCTGGACTTTG
The DNA here is from genome assembly GCA_027482985.1 of Cyanobacteriota bacterium. Lineage (GTDB taxonomy): Bacteria > Cyanobacteriota > Cyanobacteriia > Leptolyngbyales > Leptolyngbyaceae > JSC-12. The sequence goes on along the minus strand of JAIXVO010000640.1, from coordinate 20,907 downwards.
GTGAGATTGCCCGCCATCGTGATGCCCAAAAACAGGGTGAGTAGTCCCACCCCTTGGGTAATCACGAGCATCATGCGATCGGGCAACCGTCCCCGCAGGAGTAACCCGATCGCGGTACCCACTAACACGGTGCCGACATTGACCCAGGTGCCGCTGGTTTTCAGCCAAAAGTCCAACGTCAACCTCTACTGTTTGGCGACGGGTTCTGCTTCTGGCAGGGGGCGACCTTTGGGTTCGGGCAGGGAGGGACGAGGCGCATAGGGCATGGGAATGTATTGCACACTGGGGCGACCCCCTTGAGGTTGCGGATAGAGTTCCATCAGATCATAAATGCTGCGGGGCAATCCGACGGTAATTGGCAACCCTAATTCGGTCGCTTCTTCCACCGTGATCGGGTAATCGTGGGTCACCTGTCCCGTGGTCAAGGTTTCGATGATCACCTCAATTTTTTCAGCAGGTACCTTTGGGGTGGGGACGGCATCTTGCAACAGGGTGCGAACAAACCGCTGTACTTGCTTGATCGCTTTCCGCGACAAATCCGCCATGATTAATGTCTGGTCATCCACCTTATCGATCGGCTTCTGTTCCACCACATTGATAATGCTCGCTGCCGGGAAGTTGCCCAACTGCGGATCGACAGGTCCCAGGACGGCATTGGCATCCATCACAATTTCATCCGCTGCCAGTGCCAGCATCGTCCCACCACTCATGGCATAGTGCGGCACAAACACCGTGACTTTAGCAGGATGCCGAATCAAGGCTCTGGCAATTTGCTCCGTCGCCAACACCAACCCGCCGGGGGTGTGCAAAATCAGGTCAATCGGCGTTTCGGGCGGGGTCAGGCGAATCGCCCGCAGAATTTGTTCGGAATCTTCAATGGTGATGTAGCGCGAGAGGGGAATCCCCAACAAACTCAAGGATTCTTGCCGATGAATTAACAGAATCACCCGACTACGACGATCCTGCTCAAAGGTTTTGAGGGCTTGCACTCGGCGCACGGCAACTTGTCGCCGCTGCCACACCGGTTGCAGGGAGGAAATAATCAGAAACACCCAGAACAGATCAAAAATGCTGAAGCTCACAATGCAATGTTCCCTTGGCGACGGTTTTTCCTCTCCATTATTTCAATTTGCCCGCGATCGCAGATCTGTCTGGAGACTAGGGAATCACGGGCAATACCCCAAATTCTGGGGAGATGTGACATCGATCGAGACGTGCCAGCGGCGCGTCTCTACGAGGTTGGCTTTGCCTTTCCCAAACTCGCCGAATAGACGTGCCAGCGGCGCGTCTCTACGAGGTTGTTTCTTCCTTCCTTCCCCTTCCTTCCCCTTCCTCTCTCTCCCTGCCTCTCCCTATTCTTCCAGCATTTGCAAATGATACAGGCTGGCATAGAGTCCGCCTTGGGCTAGGAGTTCTTCATGGCTCCCGGATTCGATCAGGTGGCCGCGTTTGAGGACGAGGATGCGATCGCAGTTGCGGATGGTGCTGAGGCGGTGGGCGATGATGATGGCGGTGCGATCGACCAGGAGGCGTTCCAGGGCTTCTTGAATCAGGGCTTCGGTGCCGACATCGAGGCTGGCGGTGGCTTCGTCCAGCACGAGGATGTTGGGATTGCGGATGGTGGCGCGGGCGAAGGCCAGGAGTTGCTTTTGACCGCCGGACAGGTTGGCACCGCGTTCGCGCAGAAGGGTGTCGTAGCCTTGGGGGAGTTGTTCAATCAAGTCGGCGATGTTGGTGCGTTCGGCGGCAGAGCGAATTTCGGCCATCGTGTAGGTTTCGCCCAGGGTGATGTTGCTTTTGACATCGCCCGCAAACACAAACCCATCCTGCAAAATCACGCCCAGGTGACGACGCAGTTCCGCCTGGGGCAAATCGCGGACATCAATGCCATCCACCAAAATGCGACCCTCGCTGGCTTCATAGAGTCGGGTCAGGAGGCGAATAATCGAACTTTTGCCAGCCCCAGTGGGACCGACTAGCGCCACCTTCTCGCCGGGACGGATGGTGAAATTCAGGTCATGCAGGACGTATTCACCGGGTTTGTAGCCAAAGGAAACCTGTTCAAACCGAATTTCGCCCCGCGCGATCGCCGTCTCCGTCTTTAAAGTTTGCGTCACTGCCGCATCCCGAATCTCGATCGGTTCCCGGAGAATGTCGCTGACTCGCTCGATCGCCGTCAATCCCGCCTGAATCGCCGTGAATTTTTCGGCAAATTGCCGCAGCGGGTCAAATAATCGCTGGGCGTAGAGGATAAAAGCCGAGAGGGTGCCCAAACTGAGCGCATTCCCCAACACGAGGTAGCCGCCCAACCAGAGGACACCCGCGATCGCCACCAGGGAAATCCATTCCAACGTGGCAGAAATGGCGGAGTCGTGAAAAATCGTCTTATCGACTTCGCGAATGTAACGACGATTGATGTCGCGAAACAGTTGGGCGTTGAAGCCTTCGCGCCGGAACAACTGCACCACGTTAATGCCGACGATGTTCTCTTGTAACATCGAGTTCAAACTCGACAATTCTTCGCGGGCGCGATAGTTGGCCTTCCGGTATTGCTGCTGAAAGTAGATGATCAGGATTGTCACGGGAATCAGCATCACCACCAGCAACAGCGCCAATTGCCATTGCAGCAAAAACATAGTGACGGCGATCACTAGAATCGAGAACAAATCGCCAACGATGCCCACAGCTCCCGTCGAAAAGACATCGCCGAGGGCTTCCACATCACTGGTGAGACGGGTGATCAGGCGGCCAACGGGGGTGCGATCGAAAAACCGCATCGCCAGGGACGTGACATGGTGAAACAGGTCGTTGCGGATGTCGGCGGTGATTTGTTGCCCCACTTCCTGGACTAAATAGCCCTGCCACGCATCGAGGACGGTGCGGAGCGCCAGGGTAAACAGGAGTAACCCCGAAATCACGTTGATGCCCGTCAGCAAGGGCAGATTGCGCAAAAACGGTAAGGTGGTGGGTTCTTGTTTCACCAGGGAAATGGCATCCCCGATCAGAATCGGTTGAATGGCACCCGCGATCGCCCCGGGCACCAGCAGCACCATTGCAAACACCAGTAACCGACTATGTTGCGCCCCGTAGGGAATGAGTCGGCGCAGCAGTCGCCAATCATTTTCTTTTGGTCGGCGATCGGAGTAAGAGCGGGAAGTCAGGTCTGGAGCCGTCATGAACCTCAGCCAAAATGCGCTTATCCACTCTACCGTGTCTCAGCCGAGAAGTTCCTCAGCTCTCGGAATACTGGTAATTCTCGTCGCCCAGTCCGGCACTGCCCTGCAAATGGGTGCGCACCAGACTGAGTAAGGCTTGCGGTTCCGGCGGTTTGGTTAAAAAATCGGTGGCTCCGGCGAGTTTGGCGCGGGTGCGATCGACTAATCCACTCTGACTGGTGAGAATGATGATTGGTGTATTTTGAAAGATTAAAGTCTTCCGCAAAAAGCTGCACACGTCATAACCACTAGCATTGGGCATGACTAGATCCAGCACAATCAGATCCGGTTTGTGCTGGCTCAGAGTGCCGATCCCTGATAGCGGATCTTGGATTTTTAAGACGCGATATCCGGCGGGTTCCAGAATGTTCGCCAGATATTGCCCCACCAGCGGACTGTCATCGACGCAGGCAATCAACGGACGGTAGGCGGGCGATCGCCCATTTGGCGCGATCGCTTTAGCCTGGAACGGATGGGGTAAATCCGGTACATCTTCCAGCGAAATCGCCCCCCGTTGCACCCAGGGTAACAATAGCCGAGTCACGGTGGTCACCGGTCGCCGGGCATAGCTGGCAATATCCCACAGGGTATGCCGTCCCGTTAGGAAGGGGCTGAGATTGGACAGCGTGGGGGGAGCGCTGCCCGAATCCGTCCGAAACGAGTCCTGCAGGACGGGGGATTTATAGGGATAAAGGGCTTCTAGCTCTAAGCGCTTCCACAGTTTCCAAAGGTCTTGCGCCTGCCCTAACACCTGCTCCACCTCGGTTGAAGACAGTAATAAACTCAGAGCGGCATTCTCTTTGAAGGAGAACCGCTGGACAGAGGCCCACTGCGATCGCATCAAGGGATTGCCCACCCAGGTAAATAGCACTTCTTCTAAACTGGTGCGAATCACACTTTGGGCTTGCGGCACACTGACCACACTCTGCACCACCCCCTGACTCAGCAATTGGTACTCCCACGGCTCCTTGCCCGCCGCATACTTCACACTGAAATCGGGGCAATGGCGTTTAATCGCCCGTCGCCAGCGGCGCACTCGATGCAAAATCCCCGTAGCGTACACTAACCGTCCCTGAAAGAAATACAACCGCCAGGGTGAGGTATCTTGTGCCAGCGTCAGTTCTCCTGTCGCTCGTTGCTGGCTAATGGACGCTAATGTCCGCGTGGCATTAATGTACGAGGTGGATGTAGATGACATTGGTTAACCAAACAGGATGAAGAGCAGAAGTCATCGGTTTGTGAATTTCAGGTTAGAGAGATTATCCCTGAATGTACTGACGATGATCTAAATGGGCTGTTGCTCTCTTTAGGATGGACAAAAATCAGGTCAGGCTGCACAGAAAATATTTTTTTAGCTGAAGTGAAAATAGAAATGGCGATCGCCCCCCGCAAGACTGGGCAATTTTGCGGAAATCCGGGCACACTGGAAATGAAGTCATCTTTACAGAGCGTTGCTTGAATTCATACGGATGGGGCCTCGCTCTGGCAGAAGACAGGATTTAGCCAAGGCAGCGATCGCGGAGTAAGCATGAGAGATGGGATTGAACGCCTGACTCAAAATCTCGGGCAGGTGATTGTCGGGAAACACGATGCCATCCGGCTCGTCATGGTAGCGCTGCTCTCAGGGGGCCATACCCTGTTGGAAGATGTGCCCGGGGTGGGCAAAACGTTGCTTGCGAAATCCCTGGCGCGATCGATTGATGGCAAATTTCAACGCCTGCAATGCACACCGGACTTAATGCCCACGGATATTACGGGCACCAACATCTGGAATCCGCAAACGGGCCAATTTGAGTTCATGACTGGCCCCACTTTTACGAATGTGCTGCTGGCAGATGAAATTAACCGCGCCACCCCGCGCACCCAGTCGGCCTTGTTGGAAGTGATGGAAGAACATCAGGTGACGGTCGATGGCGTTTCGCGGCAGGTGCCCACCCCGTTTTTCGTGATTGCCACCCAAAACCCGATCGAGTATCAGGGCACCTTCCCCCTGCCGGAAGCCCAGATGGATCGGTTTGCACTGTCTCTCTCGCTCGGCTACCCCACGGAGCAGGAAGAACTGCAAATGTTGCAACGCCTGCATGACCAGCCCCAAACCAACGACATTAAACCTTGCATCACGCTGGATGAGGTGCGGGAATTGCAACGGCTGAGCGCTCAGGTAAAGGTCGAAGCCTCGTTGCAGCAATACATTGTGAATCTCGTCCGCGCCACTCGCGAAGATGAAGAAGTGACGCTGGGGATCAGTCCCCGTGGCGCTGTCGCCCTCCAACGCACCACCCAAGCGCTCGCCTTTCTAGACGGTCGCGATTACGCTATTCCCGACGATATCAAATATCTGGTGCCCTTTGTCCTGCCCCACCGCATGATTCCGGCGGGTGGTCGTCGGGCTAAAGCGATCGTCGATCGCCTTTTGAATACGGTGCCCATTCCTTAGTGCCCTCTCACATCTGATCAATTTGTCTCAGCGTGGATTTTGAAATTGTCAGTGACATCACCAACATTGAAACCATTGCAACAGGCAAAGGGATTCGCGATCGCGCTCGGTTACAGAAACAGTATGGCAAAGGCAACTGGAGGAAATTAAAGGGGGTTGCAGAAGTTGAATTGCCAGCCGGTACAATCCGATTAGCGGAGGTGCATTGGTATGAAGCGCATGGCATCGGTAAACAAGAATTTAAGCTCAAATTACCATTCTTGGATTAGTTATGGATGCTGAACAGGATCAGGCAGCTCATTTTGCCTTATGTCTCAACAATGAAGGCTATCAAGCTTCTTTAGAAGTGGGTAAGTTGTATCGAATTATCGCGGATGAAGTCGCAACATCACATGGCTTGATTCGGATTATTGATGAAAGTGGCGAGGATTATGCTTTTTCGGTTGATCGCTTTTATCGGGTTCAGTTACCCCAAAATGTCGAAGCAGTTTTACTGACTCGCTAGGGCGTGTCCTAACTGCGGCTGGGCGATCGCATCAATCCAGCTGCCAAGCCGATCGCAGGTGCCAGGAAACAGGCGAACAGCAAGACAGTTGCAATTCTAGACAAATCGACCTGGAAGTATTGGGTCGCCAGGATGACCAGATCGTTGTCGATTAGACCGTCGCCGATGCCGCCTTCGTACGAGGCGCGGAAGTCGGCATCGTGGAGGAGTTGCCAGTAGAACTCGACCCGCGTGAACAACAGGAACCAGCCCAGCATGGCGTAGATGGCGCGATCGCCGGGAATGCGGCACCACCGACCACTGGCAGCCAGATAGAGACAGACCGCGATCGCGATCAATTCCAGCCCATGTCCCATGGCGACGGACAACATTTGGTTGATGGGGGTGAGCAGGCAAACGGTGTAGATCAGGGTCAAGAGGACAGCCAGCCCCTGAAGTTTGGGGGCGACGCGCAGGCGATAGATCCCATAGCCAATGCCGAGATAGATCAAGACATTCAACCACCAAACTTGCCCCAAGTTCAGAGTAATACCGCCGCCATACAGGATGTTGACGGCAGGAATGGCGGGTCGTCCGAAGAGCCAATGGGTGATGGCGTGCCCGACTTCATGCACCATCACCACGGCACCATAGAACAACATTTTGAGGAACCCAATCCGGAACAGGACGATCGCCGCCACAAACCCGATGATTAATGCCTCAATTCCTTTGCTGGATGAGGCGGGTGGGCGTTGCCGTGCGATCGCGGAAGCGACGGGACGCTGCTCCAGTTTGGGCTGTTCCTGGATCGGGGGCGACTCCGGTTCGCGACTGGATAGCATCAGCGTCACATCCTCATCCGGGGGAATGGGTGCGGCAGGTGGCAGGGTACTATCGCCCAAGGTGAAGGTTTCCATCCAGGCAAACTCGTCGGCTTGATGCAGTTGGGCACAGACGAAGACCGACTGCATCCGCCGAGGTTGGAGCCGCTCCATCCCCTGTTGCAGAAACGCGATCGCGGTGGCTTGGGGAATTGGGTGGGCAGACGTGAGTTCAATTGTCAGACAAGTGCCTTCCAGTTGGGCGGTGGCCGTAATACCGCGCGGTTGGAGGGAGCGATTCAGCAAGGTGGCGATCGCGGCAGGATTGCCCTGTTTGGCCTGCGTCATTACCGTCGATGAAGTCATGCTGCACCATCCACCTGCGGAACGGGATACCCATTTGCGGCCAATCGCCAATCTTCACTGTTTCCGAGTGATTCCAGCGGCAACCTTACCCAAATTTTACTCAGCTCTGGTAGTAAATGACTTAGTTTAGAGTTACTGACTATTCCGGGCAGGGTGCAATCCGGAGCAGGATGAAATTTAGCTGTAAATCAAGGACAGGGAGAGGTTTTGGACTGCGCGGTTGGGGCAACTAGATTCATTCTGGCTACTCGCATGAATCGCCTGCAACACTCTGCGCCACTCGACCTGATGCGTTCAGGGTGTGAATGTGCGGAATCCCGCGATCGCTGAAAGCGGGAGTTTTGCAACGACAAAATCTACCACTTACGTCAGAACATTGACTCCCCGAACCCTGGCTGTCCAGACGATGGGGGGCAACTTTCAGATTTGCCTGGTGAGCTGCGAACCAAAGGCGATCGCCACTGCTGCACATCAACCGGACGTAGGGGCAAAGGCCATCACTGACTTCAACTTAAGTGAAACGCACTGATCCGCAATAGGTTCAGCCCTCACCCCTGGTGTTCCTCCCTCCCCAAATGGGCAAGGGAAAGCATTCCGGCTCCCCTTCGCCCATTTTGGGAGAAGGGGTTGGGGGATGAGGGCGGACTGCAAGCCTTTTACAGCCGTAGTTTCGGCTTAAGTTGAAGTTCTCTGGCAGACGGCGATCGCGCAGCCAGGGGGCAATTGGGGGAATGGGCATGGCATCAGACTGGTTATTAAGGAGCGTCAATTGAACATGAATGCAACAAGTCCTCTGGCAAAAGAGGCATGGCACCTGCTGGAACAATCGATCGTCTATTTTCAAGGTCGGCCTGTGGGCACGGTTGCTGCCCGCGACCCCTATGTGGAAGCCCTGAACTATGACCAGTGCTTCATGCGGGATTTTGTGCCCTGTGCGCTCCTGTTTCTGATGAAAGGGCAACCAGAGATTGTCCGGAATTTTTTGATTGAAACCCTGGCCTTGCAAAGCAGTGATAAGCAAATGGACTGCTTCAACGCGGGACAAGGCTTGATGCCAGCCAGCTTCAAAGTCGCCAGTCATGACACCTTCGAGCATTATTTGGTGGCAGATTTTGGCGAACACGCGATCGGGCGGGTCACGCCAGTCGATTCCTGCCTCTGGTGGCTGATTTTGCTGCGAGCCTATGTCAAAGCCACGGGCGATCTGGAGCTGGCGCATCGTCCCGACTTTCAACACGGCATCATGCTGATTTTGAAACTTTGCCTCGCCGATCGCTTTGATATGTACCCCACCATGTTGGTGCCCGATGGCGCGTTCATGATCGATCGCCGCATGGGGGTGTATGGGCATCCGCTAGAAATTCAGGCGTTATTTTATGCTGCCCTGCGATCGGCGCGTGAGGTGCTGGCTCCCGATCGCCGGGGCGAATTTTATCGGCAGGTGGTGAGTCAGCGGCTGAGTGTCCTGAGCTTCCACATTCGGGAGTATTACTGGATTGATTTGAAGCGGCTGAATGACATTTACCGCTATCGGGGTGAGGAATTTGGGGAAGCGGCGATTAACAAATTCAATATCTATCCCGATTCGATTCCCGATTGGCTGACGGAGTGGATTCCGGAGACGGGCGGCTACCTGGCAGGGAACTTAGGTCCCGCGCAGATGGACTTTCGCTTTTTTGCCCTCGGCAACCTGATCGCCAGTTTTTCGGGACTGGCGAGCGATCGCGAAGCCCAGTCGATCATGCAGTTGATTGACCAGCGCTGGCCCGATCTGGTGGGGTATATGCCGCTGAAAATTTGCTTTCCTGCCGTGGAAGATCTGGAGTGGAAAATTTTGACCGGGTGTGATCCGAAAAATGTGCCCTGGTCGTATCACAATGGCGGCAATTGGCCCGTGTTGCTGTGGGCATTGGCAGCCGCCGCCCAAAAGACGGGTCGCACCGATCTAGCGTGGCGGGCGATCGAACTGGCCGAACGTCGCCTCAGTGAAGACGAATGGGCGGAGTATTACGACGGTCGCAACGGCAGACTGGTGGGGAAAGCCTGCCGCAAATTCCAGACCTGGACGATCGCGGGTTACTTACTCGCCCGACAATTGCTGGAGCAACCCGACAGCCTGAGCCTGATCAGTTTCGACGCTGACCCGGAGATTCCGGATTGGGCGTGTTGGACTAAGGATGGGCACTGACAGCAGCAAAGGTGCGTTCCGGCAGGGGCGCGTTGACCATGCCCCAATCGTCCGGATTCACCAGCAGGGGTTTGCCCGTTTGTTCCATCAAGCGGGCGATCGCGTCAAATTGCTCATTACTGAGTTGGGGAATTTTCAATTTCGCCAATCGTTTATTGAGGCTCTGATCCCGTTCCGCCTGTGGGGTCCAGCCGGAGCCATGTTCGATGTGGTACATCCGCATCGGGTCATGCAGCACGACTTCTTCAATCCCGGCGTAGTGGGCGATATACAGCAACACGGAATCCAGGTGGAAGGAGAAAATTTCCCATTCGGGATAGGCGCGAATGGCGAACCAATCTTGCCGCGACATTAAGGTGAAGTCGCCACAGGCATTGGTGTGCAGCTTGGGATATTGCCAGGGGGTCAGGACTACTTCTGAGTCCTCTGATGCCGGTGCTGACGGTGTTGGTGGCGGGGTTTGCACCGTTAACAAGCCTTTGGCAATCAACCAGGCTTGCAAATCTTTCGGTACGGCTTTCAAAAACGTGTCGCGTACCGCTGTCGGCAGTAGCCGTTTGTAAATTTTGCGAGCCGTCGCCAAACTGGACACGGTCGAGTCTGGCAATTGTTCGTACCATTTAGGCGGGGCAGGTGGCTCTACCGGGGCAGATGTCACAGGCTCAGGTTGGGGAAATTCGACGGCCAGTTCCTCAATCCTATCTTTATGGTTAATCCGCAGAATATTTTCGTCGCAGAAGCGCAGTTGTTCGTCGATTGCGGCTTCCAGGGGCACCGAGGAACGGACATCGTAGCGATCGATGCGGTAAGACTTGCCTGGTTGCATCTGGCGCGAGGCAAGAAACTCAAACAAGGCATCAGAAAACACTAAGTCAATATTCGTAGCAAGAATGTATTCTCCCTGTGCTCGTCGAATCCCCACATTTTTCGCCAGCATTTGAAACAGCGGCAAAGCCTGAGCGTAACGCACCTGATCATGCAGTTCCGGTGGCACTTCGATAATCCGCACTGTACAGGGACTCGCGTCAACGGGCCAGGTCAGCGCATCCGCCAATTGGGGGCGATCGCTGAGGGGGTTCCACTCCACAATAATCAGTTCGGTGGGCAGGTTGAAGCGGCGAGACTGCGCAATCAGCCCGTTCACAAAAATCTGCATCCGCCGTAACATATTGCCGCCATGATTGTCGTTACGGGCAGTCGCCACGACAGACAGATAGGGAGTACCAACCATATTGCTTAATTGCAAAGTTCTTCAAATTTGGGCAAGGGATCAAAATCGATTTTAATCAATATGTCCAAAGGCATCATAAAACTAAACAAGGACAGATACCAAACAGTCGCGATCGCGACCTCAACATGCTTTTGTGGGAGATTTTGATTTAATGGAACCCTGGCAAACTCTGAAAACGGCTGACCTCTATGTCGCGGAACCCTGGCTCAAACTTTCGGTCGAACAAGTGCAACTCCCGGATGGCCGGGTCGTGGATGACTACTACCACATTCGCCTCCAGGATTATGCCGTGATTTTTGCCCAGGTGCCGGACGGTCGAGTAATTTTGCTGAATCAGTACAAACATGGGGTCGGTCGCGCCACCCTCACTCTCCCCGGCGGCGGTCTGGTGCCCGGCGAATCGCCCCTCGTCGCCGCCCAACGAGAACTGCTGGAAGAAACCGGATACGCAGCCGAAAATTGGCGATCGCTGCCCAGCTTCATCACCAGCGCCAACTACCGCTGTAGCGAAGGCCATATCTTCGTCGCCACCAACGCCCGCCAAGTCACCGCCCCCAATTCCGGCGACCTGGAAGACATGGAAATCGTCCTCCTCTCCCCCCCCGACCTGATCCAAGCCGTCCACCAAGGCGAAGTCGTCGTCTTAGGTGCCCTCGCCGCGATCGCCCTCGCTCTCAATCCCCACTTCAACCCCTACCCCCCCACCCCCAAACCCCATCCCCACCCCCCTCCCCGACTCTGCCCTGCGATAGATACCGAATTCTCTCTCGTGGCCGATCATGCAAAGTGACGAGCGTCGTTCCCTGACTATGCCCCTCTCGGTATTTACCTTGCCGCAGATTTCCGCTCTGGTGGCACAACCTTCACGGGTTGCTGACCTCAGGTTGGACAATGCCCCCTTCATCCAGCTCCATTCATCACAATCGAGGCGTACGGGCAATGGATGAGACTGCGGTTTTGATTACCGACCAACTCGCTCACCGATCGCCCCGTGTCCCCAATTGGGAAGCGGAAAACCGAGTGTTACGCGAGTTGGGGCGGCAGTTCTCCCAGCCAGCAGCGGTAATTCTGCAACACTTCACGGCGATCGCGCAGAGTCTATGTGGGGCGGGCACGGCAGGTGTGAGTTTAATTGAAACCTCGCCGACCGGGGCAGAAGTTTTGCGATTAGCGGCGATCGCGGGCATGGGGGCAGCGGCGGCTGGACAGATCATTGCCCGCGATCACAGTCCTTGTGGCACCTGTCTCGATCGCGGCAAGGCTCAACTCTATGCCTATCCAGCCCGCTACTTTACGGAGTTGCAGGGCCCGCCGGAAGTGGTCGAAGGGTTGGTGATCCCGCTATTTGTTGAGCAACAGGCGATCGGGACAATTTGGATCGTCTCCCATGACCCAGCGCGCCAGTTTGATGGGGAAGATTTGCGGTTGATGAGCAGTCTGGCGGAGTTTTTGGGAGCGGCGCTGGCCAATGCCCAAATGCGGGAAACGCTGGCGGCAACGGCACGGCGAGAGCAAGCCTTACAAGCTGAAACCGAACTGGCCAATCGGGTCAGTACCATTCTGGAGAACATGACGAACGCCTTCGTCGCCTTTGATGCGGAGTGGCGCTATACCTATGTCAACGAACACGCTGTCCGGGTGCTGGGGCGATCGCGATCAGACTTAATCGGGCAGGTGGTGTGGCAGTTATTTCCCCGCTCGGTGGGCAGTCTATTTGAGCAAGAATTGCGGCGGGCAGTGCGGGAGCAAGTCGCGGTCGTGTTTGACTATGACAGTGAGCTTTTCGACACCTGGTTTGAGGTGCATGCCTACCCCACGCCGGAGGGCATTGCGGTTTATTTTCAGGATATTAGCGATCGCAAACGCCTGGACATGCAGCGGCAACAGGCTGAAGCCGAACAGGAACGATTGCTGCAACAACTGGCGGCAGAACGGGCACGTCTGGAAGCCGTCTTGCAACAAATGCCAGAAGGGGTGATCATGGCCGATGCCGCCACGGGCAACCTGGTGCTTTCCAATGAACAAGCGCATCAGATCTTGCATTACACCTATGAACCGCATTTGCCCCTGGAAATGTATGAACAGCGGGTGCCGTTTCAAGCCTATCGCCCGGATGGGAGTCGTTACAGTACCGCTGACTATCCCTTGGAGCGATCGCTGCAAACGGGTGAGGTGATTACCCATGAAGAACTGGAGTTGCGGTATGGCGATCGCGATCCGGTTGTGATTGATGTCAATGCCGCTCCCGTCTTGAATGCCGTGGGCGAGATTGTCTCGGCAGTGACCGTGTTTCGCGACATTACTAAGCGCAAGCAAACAGAAGCAGAACTGCGAGAAAGCCAACATTTCATTCAACGAGTGGCCGAAACGACACCAGGAATTTTGTATGTCTATGACTTGGTGGCGCAACGCAATGTTTACGTCAATCAACAAGTGACAAAGTTGCTGGGCTACACTACCGAACAAGTCCAGCAGATGGGAGCCGCGTTACTCCCGACCCTGATCCACCCGGCTGACATGGCGCAAGTTCCGGCCCACATCGCCAAATTTCACACGGCGCAGGAGCACGAAGTACTGGAATTGGAATACCGAATGCAACATGCCAATGGCGAGTGGCACTGGTTTTCGGGGCGCGAAGTGGTGTTCAGCCGCACACCCGCTGGACAACCGCAGTGCATTTTGGGCATTGTGCAGGATATTACCGATCGCAAACAGGCAGAAATGAACCTGCGCGATAGTGAAGAACGATTCCGTGCCATTTTTAATCAGGTGGCGGTGGGGATGAATCAGGTGGGGTTGGATCAAAGCTTTATTTTGGTGAATCGGGCCTATTGCGACATGACGGGCTATAGTGCCGCCGAATTGCAACAAATGAGCTGGGCCCAAATTACCCATCCCGACGATATCGCAGCGGATTGGCACCAAACCCAACGGATGCTAGTGGGAGAGATTGATCATTACACCCTGGAGAAGCGGTATATCCATAAAACTGGCGACACGGTTTGGGTCACCTTGTCTGCTTCAGTGGTGCGTGATTGGCAAGGACAGCCCCAATCTTTAATTGGCGTGATTCGCGACATCAGCGATCGCAAACAGGCGGAACTCGAACGAGAACAATTATTGACTCGCGAACGCCAGCAACTAAAACAACTCCACGGCTTAACCAAAGCTGCCCTTAGCATCAACTCTGCCCTATCACTGGAAGAAGTGATGGACGTGATTACGCATCAAGCGGCGGCGATCATTGGCACCCATCAAGCCACCATCAGTGTGATTCTGAATCAGGACAAAGCCACTGCCATTCATGCGGTTTACCTGTCGGAGAAATATGCTCAGTGGCGACAGCATCCCGCCCCACCCGATAGCGCTGGCATGAACGCCTACGTCTGCCAGGAAAATCGCCCCCTGCGGCTGACGGAGGCCGAACTGGCCAGCTATCTGCAGACACAAGGAGCGGTCCCGACCCCTGCCACCCATCCCCCCTTACGCGGCTGGCTAGCGGCTCCACTGGTAGGGCGCGAGGGGCAAAACATGGGTTTAATTCAGTTATCCGATAAGGTTATAGATGATTTCACCAGCGCCGATGAAGCGATGCTGATGCAACTGGCGCAAATGGCCGCGATCGCCCTGGAAAATGCCCGCCTTTACACGGCAGAACAAGCCGCCCGCGCCATTGCCGAAGCTTCCCGCGAAGAAGCCGAAGCCGCCAACCGCATTAAGGACGAGTTTTTAGCGGTGCTGTCGCATGAATTGCGATCGCCGTTGAATCCGATCTTGGGTTGGATCAAGCTCCTCCGCAGTGGCAAATTGAACGCGCAAAAAACAACCTATGCCCTGGAAACCATCGACCGCAACGCCAAACTGCAAACCCAATTAGTTGAAGATTTACTCGATGTGTCGCGCATTCTGCGGGGCAAACTCAGCCTCAACATGGTGCCCGTCTCGCTTCCGACCACCATCGAAGCGGCGATGGAGACAGTCCGGTTAGCAGCCGAAGCCAAAGCGATCGCCCTGGAGTTTACGCTAGTTGCCGCCGCCGCGCCGGGAGGCCCGACTCCCAACAGTCAATCCGCCACCTGGCAAGTGTTAGGCGACTCCGCCCGCCTCCAACAAGTGATCTGGAATCTGTTATCCAATGCCGTCAAATTCACAGATGCCGGGGGACAGGTGGAAGTCGAGTTAAGCGCGATCGCGGCTCAATTGCCCCCTCCCGCCGCCTTGCCCCTGGGACTTGCTCCTCTCACAACCACGCCCACCCATGCCCAAATCATCGTTCGAGACACGGGGAGAGGCATTCCGCCCCACTTCCTGCCCCATGTGTTTGAGTATTTTCGGCAAGCTGATTCCACGACCACGCGTCAATTTGGCGGGTTGGGTTTGGGGCTAGCGATCGTCCGCCATTTAGTGGAATTACATGGGGGGACGGTGCAAGCTGCGAGTGCTGGTCTAGATCAGGGGTCTACCTTTACCGTCAAGCTGCCCTTAATCAACCGCGATCGCCCCCCTCAGCCGCCACCGGATCAGGCGAACCCACCGTCTGTCGCCCAGGTGCATCCCCTTGCTGGCATCCGCATTTTGCTGGTGGATGACCATGTAGATACGCGCGATTGCATTACCTTTACGTTGGAGCAATATCAGGCGATCGTGACCCCCGTGGGAGCCGCCACCGAAGCTTTACAACTATTTGAGCAGCAGCAATTTGACTTGTTAATTAGCGATGTGGGGATGCCCGATCTAGATGGCTACACCTTCCTGCAACAAGTCCGCACCTTCCCCCCCGAACACGGCGGCACCATTCCTGCGATCGCTCTCACTGCCTACGCGGGTGACTTTAACCAGCAACAAGCCCTCGCCGCTGGTTTCCAAAGTCATCTTGCCAAACCCGCCGAACCCGACACCCTGATCGCCCTGCTGATCAAGCTGCTGCACCATGGTGCGATCGCCCCCCTTAGCGCAAGTCCCGACCCGCCCTGAGCTATAGCAACTTAAACCTGAAGCCGCTCTAGAGTTTGTCGCAACAACGTCACCACCGAAACCTGACTGCGATGCCCCAGAGTTGACCTTTGGAGGGGGGTCGGAGGACGCAACCGTCCCCTGAATTCGGGGGGTTTGGGGGGCTGCCACCCAAGCCCAGAATTTTGGTTTTAGTCAGAGACTCCCGCCACCCCCAGACTTGTCAATTCAAGGTGTCCCCTTCCCCTCGCTCCTTTTGGAAGAAGGGAACACAAGCGGTGATGGCAATTGTGAGATCCGCAATCGCGATCGCCCCTTACGCCACCTTAAATTTCTCCGTAATCCGTTGCATCGCGGCATTCACATTGTCCCGACTATTGAACGCCGAGATCCGGAAATACCCTTCTCCCGCCGCCCCAAAGCCCGAACCCGGCGTACCGACCACATGGCAAGTGTGCAGCAACTTATCAAAAAAGTCCCAACTGGATAAACCGTTTGGCGTTTTCACCCAAACATAGGGCGCATTCACCCCACCATAGACTTGAATTCCCGCTGCCATCAGTTGGGCGCGAATAATCCGGGCATTTTCCATGTAGAACGCGACCAAACTCTGGATCTGGCTTTGTCCCTCCGGTGAATACACCGCTTCTGCCCCCCGTTGCACAATGTAAGACACGCCATTGAACTTGGTCGATTGCCGCCGGTTCCACAACTTCCACAGGTCTACCTCAGTGCCATCTGCCGCTTTGCCTTTCAGCGTCTTCGGCACTACCGTCAAAGCGCAACGAGTGCCCGTGAAACCTGCGTTTTTGGAGAAAGACCGAAACTCGATCGCACACTCTCTTGCCCCTTCGATTTCATAAATCGAATGCGGGATCGTCGGGTCTGTGATGAACGCTTCGTAAGCAGCATCAAAGAAAATGATCGAGCCGTGTGCCCGCGCATAATCGACCCACGCCTGTAAATGTTCCCGGCTGGCAGTTGCACCCGTGGGATTGTTCGGGAAGCAGAGATAAATCAAATCCACCTTCTGCGTGGGGATCTGCGCCGTGAAGTTGTTATCCGCCGAAATCGGCAAATAGACCAAACCGCCATACTCCCCCTGCTCATTGGCCTCCCCCGTGTGACCCGCCATCACATTCGTATCCACATACACGGGATAAACCGGGTCTGTCACCGCGATCGCGTTATCGTCCCCAAAAATGTCGAGAATATTGCCACAGTCGCACTTCGACCCATCCGAGATAAAGATTTCCGCCGCGTCAATCTCACAGCCCCGCGACTGAAAATCGTGCTGCGCGATCGCCGCCCGCAGCCATTCATAACCCTGCTCTGGGCCATACCCGCGAAACGACTCGCGATCGCCCATTTCCTCCACCGCTTTGATCATGGCGGTGCGGCAGGCGGCAGGTAGGGGTTCCGTCACATCCCCAATCCCCAACCGGATAATGTTCGCATCTGGGTGTGCCGCTGCAAACGCATTCACCCGCCGCGCAATCTCCGGAAACAGATAACCAGCTTTCAGCTTCAAGTAGTGATTGTTGATGGTTGCCATAGTGCATCGCAAAAAGGAGTCTAGCCCCTCATTATCTCAGGGAAGCGAGCGGTTGCTTTTGGATTTTGGCAGGAATCACATCCCCAAATCCGAAGCAGCGATCTGGAGTGTAACTGCGGGTCAAATGTAAACCCTAAACGAGTCGCTCTAACCTTCATGCAAAAGGAGGAAACTCAGCCATATCGCTTGCAGCTCCTCTGTTTAAAGGAGCTTTAGGGGGATCAGAACCTAATTGGGTTCTTGGCGGTAACCGAAAAAGTCGATGTGGTAATCCGTAATCTTGACTCCTGTTTGAGCTTCGATTTGCGCAATAATCGCGGCTGGCAACTCCACATGCACATCCAGAATTTGATTGGTATCAAGACAATTCACATGACTGTGAGAATCACTAATGTTGCCATAGAGTCTTCCATCCGATCGCTCAATACACTCAATGATCCCCTGCCCCGACAAAGCCTCTAAATTCTGATAGACCGAAGTATGCCCAATGTCCTTGCCCTGCTGATTCAGGCGATCGTAAATCTCCCGCGCTGACAAATGCTCCCGTGCATCCCACAGCAGTTCGAGAATGTAGCGACGCTGACGGCTGAGGCGCATCCCCAAATTCTGGCAACGCTCAAGCGCATCATCCAGGCAACGAATCGGTTTCGGGGTCATTGCATCGGTAGTCATAGTCGAATGCTCTCAAGCAGGAATTTGAAGGGATGTTTGTTATGGAGATCAAATGCGATCGCTGAATCGAACTAAATTGCAGCCATTATGGAAGCCTTTGCAAAAAACGGCAAGTCTCAAACAATGAGAAATAATTTGCTCAAAGCCTTATCCGTAGGTATTCTTGCATACTCTATCTCTACGTATAGTTCTAGCATACGCTAAAGCAAACTCGCTACAACTTTGGATTAGGAGAGAAAGGGAGAAAGTGGCAGGAGAAGGGAGAAATAAGTGCACGGTAAGATCCCGGCATTGGGCTGGCAATTCCTGCTATCAACCCAAATTCTTGCCTCAATGCCATGCTCAGTGCAAAGGATCAGGCAAAAGGCAGAAGGCAGGCTATCTGTAGCGGTGCCATGGGTGGCAAGAGCGCTCGACCACAAACCAAAATTCCTAGCCTGATTCGTCCCCTATTCCTTCAGAATGGAAAGAGCAGAATGTTAGTTATGAATACTTATGAGCTTTTCCGGGTTAAATTCGATGTTGGTGTCAATTTGGCGCTGGGTGCAAGGGCGATCGCACTTGGTGATGCTCAGTCTCTTGCTAGCGCTCTTCGGCATCCTGAGTTGGGGATCACCCGCGATCGCGGGGCTGACGGATGACCGCTATGATGGCGATATTTTTGCCCTGTATGCCAGCAATGGTTCCCTCGTGCCGCCGAAATATACCCTGGCTCAAGCCTTGCAACGAGAACGTCCGGTGCTCCTCGTGTTTTATGTAGACGACAGCAGTGATTGCAAACAATACTCCAGTACGGTTTCCCAACTTCAGGCATTCTATGGCCGAGCGGCAGACTTTCTAGCGGTGCGGGTGGACTCATTGACGCAAGCCGGAAACCCCACGCCCACAGATGAGTTGTATTACTACAAAGGCGTAGTGCCGCAAACAGTGGTCTTTAATGCAGTGGGTCAGCCTGTGTTGAATGAATCTGGTGCCCTCAGCTTTGAGCGGATGGATGATGTGTTTCGGCAGGTATTTGACTTGTTACCGCGATCGCAATCCGTAGAATTAAAACGCCGTCAACTCAACGAAATCAACACAGAGTTGGTGCAGTAATTGCACTATTGCAGTAAGTCAGCAGGCGTAGAACCGCAGGCAAAACCTCGACGATTCAGAGCTTTGCCCTCCTGCCTGCTGGCATTTTACTGCTGCCTTTTCGAGCTTACCCTGCCGCCTTTTGCCTTTTTACTGCTGCCTTTTTAAACCTTGGGGTTGGCAGAATCAGTTTGGGCATTAACATACCTGACACCCCAAAATAGCTGCCCTCATCCCCTCACCCCTGCTCCCAGAGGGGGAGCAGGGGAACTAATCCAATCTTTCTCCCCTCGCCCATTTTGGGCGAGGGGGCGGGGGTGAGGGCGGTTTTGGTGCGTGAAGTATATGAGTGCCTAAGGTTGCCTTAAAGATATTAATCTAAGACAAAATATTTTGCCAGCGCCGCGCTGTCAACACTCGGTTAAGATGTTTTCGTGCTTGTCTTCGTGCTGAGTGTCAGAAATCAACTAAGCATCACGATATTTTTTTGATGCGGTGTTGTCATCAGTTAGTCAGAATATGACTCACAACTGATGTTTAATTGGCTGAGCGAAACAGAACCTTATGGCGAAGATTCTAATTGTCGAGGATGAAATTGTTGCGGCTCAGAGTCTTCGAGTTTTTTTAGAAACCTCTGCTCATGCCATTTTGGATATTGTGGCCACGGGGTCGGAAGCGATTCGACGCGCGCTCGAATTATCTCCTGACCTGGTATTAATGGATATTTGTTTGAAGGATGAAATTGATGGCATTACGGCTGCCGATCGCATCCATCAACAACTCAAAATTCCCATCATTTATCTCAGTGCCAGTACGGAAGATGGCATTTTGCAACGGGCGATCGCTACTCAACCGTTTGGCTATTTAGTTAAACCTTTTAACCAAACGGAACTGATCACCACCATCAACATTGCCCTGCAACGCCATCGGTTAGAACAACAACTGACGCAGGCAGAGCAATGGTTAGCGACCACGTTGACCAGCATTGGTGACGGCACCATCACCACCGATCGCCAGGGCAACATTACGTTTATGAATCCGATCGCGGAGGATTTAACTGGGTGGAGTCAGGCGGAAGCGTTGGGGTTAGCTGCACATCAAGTCTTGCACCTGGTGGACACGCAGACGCAGACGGCGATCGCGAATCCGCTGGAACAGGCCATGCGGTCAGGGGCGCGGGTGACGCTAGAGCAATGTAGGCTGCGTACCAAACAGGGGACTGAGCGGCGAATTGGCAATTCGGCGGCACCGATTCGCGATCGCAACAGCGAGATTGTGGGAGGGGTGCTGATTTTTCAAGACATCACCGCGCGGCAGCAAACACAAGAAGTGTTGTATCGGCGAGAGCAAGAGTTTCGCGCCTTGGTGGAAAATTCGCCCGACATCATTGCCCGCTTTGACCAGGACTTGCGACATCTCTACATCAATCCGTCCATTGAGCGAGTTACGGGCATTCCGGCAACGGCATTTCACGGCAAAACGAATCGCGAAGTGGGGCTGACCCACTCCGTCATTGAATTTTGGGAAACGCAACTGCAAAGCGTGTTTGCCACGGCGCAAGAACAAACCATTGAATTTGAAGTCGCCACCCCAACTGGACAACGTTATTTTCAATCGCGGATTGTGCCAGAATTTACTGCCGATGGGCAGGTGGTGACGGTGTTAAGCGTGACGCGGGATATTTCCGATCGCAAGCAGGTGGAAGAAGCACTGCGGTTGCAAGCCGAACGAGAAGCCCAGTTAGAAGCGATTATTCAGCGGATTCGGGAATCGTTGGAACTGGAGGATATTTTAAATACCGCTGTCAGCGAAGTGCGGCACTGGTTGCAGGCCGATCGCGTGGTGGTTTATCGGTTTGAGCCAAACTGGAGTGGCTTTGTCAGCGTGGAATCGGTCGCACCGGGCTGGACT
>JAIXVO010000604.1 GCA_027482985.1 Cyanobacteriota bacterium | reverse complement strand
TTTGATCGCGGTGTAGAAATCAATCTGGTGTTGGCGCACCCCGGCAGGAAAGGCTTGACCGTTGTAGGTGAGGTGGGGCTGCACATCCCACTCATTCGTGCCTTCAGCGGCTTCGATGGAGGGCAACACGGCATTAATCACATCGGGAATGACATTACTGGGGGTAATCCCATCGCGCGGCTCCAGCACCAGGGTTGAGCGAATCCCCACTGTCGCCAGATCATTCAGTTTTTGAAACATCAGCGGATCTTTGCCGCCATCACGAATATGCCGCACACCCAGCTCTTGCAGGCGGGGTTTGATCACGTCGTCATAGCGCACATAGGCGGTATCCAGGTACCGCAGATGGGTGGCGACACCGATACTATCGACGAAGGCATCGGCACTGCGGGTGGGAAGGGGACTGGCTTGGACTTGCGGGATCAGATGGGCACCCAAGACGATCGCGACAAGGGTCAACAGCATCGCGATCGCGGGACGCAGACGGCGAGGGGCATAGAAGCGCAGGAATTGAGTCATGATGGCAGGCTTAACGAGGGTTAGAGAGCGATCGACCAAAGTATGACCAGCGTTGATTAAATGCTGCTGTCAGTTGACGTTGATATTGAGCACGCCACTGGTAATCTCGAACTAAAATTCCCGGTTTAATACCTGGTTGGAAGTGAGCACCATCGGAGTGAATCGTGGTGTTATTGCTACCTATCTGGTAGGTTTCTAAAACATCAATATTCACAAAACCATGCACTAAATGCAGCACTGCGATCAGACTCAAGCAAATCACTTGTTTCTGATAGTCAGGAAATCGGGTAATCAGGAAGACGACACAAAATAAGATGGGCAGCAAATACTGATATTGATGAGGCAATTTAGCGAACATCAACTGGTTATAGAGGAGTAATGCTAGAACTGCATGAAAAGCTAATTTGGCGGGAGTCGATCGCGGGACGGGAAATTGACAAAATTGCTGCCAATAGAATCGTCGCTCTCGCAGAAAAAATCCCGCCAGCACAATGAAGGTGGGCAATCCCCAGAAGTAGACATTTTTGTACAAATAACGAGCGATTTGCCCCAGCGTGCCGCCAGTTGTATCGTCGGCATAGGCTAGAAAGCTGAAGTTGTAGCCTGACGCGATAAAGACTGGCAGGTAGAGCGCCGCTGTTGCGCCCAGAAAGATCAGAACGCCCTGCCAAAACCGGGGCAGGAGGGGACGCTGCTGGCGAAGGGTCGGCAGATAGAAGCCGAGGGCGATCGCGACCATCGGGCCATAGGTGAGGCGGGAGGAGACGGCGAGGGCAAAGCTCAGTCCGGCAAGGCGAAAGCGCTGCTGGCGCAGAAGCCAGATTCCCAACAAAAAGAAAAAGGCGGGATAAACATAATCCGTCGAAGTCGTAGCGGCAATGATCCAGTAGGGATTCGTCCCGATCGCGAGACTCCCCAATGCGGCAGGCAGCGGCGCAATGAACGGGATTAAGAGTTGATAAAACAAGTACAAGCTGGCGATCGCCAATCCTGCCGAAACCAAATTAGAGAGATAAAAATCCCCAATCTCGGAGGTCAACCCTATCACCATCTCTGGCACCAGATATCCCTGAAACCGCGACGGCACATATCGCTGCTCACTCCACACCGTCCGCCAACTGCCAATCATGCGGTAAATGTCGTCATGGTTGCCATAACCGTTCAGGGTCAACGCCAGATATCCCAAAGCCAGGAAGGTGAGGACAACAACCATGCTATAGCGATGAACGCGGTCTAGGGCGCGATCGGGGGAGGAGGAAAGAAAGGGATTAGGAGTCATAGGAAGAGCAAGGGAGGAGAGGAAGAAAATATCGTAGAGACGTACCGCTGGTACGTCTCCCAACCGTGGGAAGAGGCGGGGATGATGGTGTGTTGATTAAACGTGGGCGAGGCGGAGGTGTAGTGTCTATCGAACATGGGACGACGCAGAGGATAGGTCTACCAATCGATCTGGGGTGAGGCAAGAGGATTGAGAAAACCGAAAATTAAACTGCGATCGTCGAATTGGGTGGGGCGAATGGACATTCGCCCCTACGGGATAAATTTCATATGTTGTGTTCGGCATTTAAATAGGCCTTACCCCCTGCCCTCTGCCCTCTGCCTTCTGCCGTACCTAGCCGCGCATACTTTTGCGCAGCTAACGCGATGCCAATGAAACTCCAGAGCACCATGCCAAATACACCCAACATGGATTCGTTTAACCCCATTTGGGCAAAAGTGCCGATCGCGATCGCACGAGCCGCCGCCGCAAACGGATCGGCAACACCAACGGATGGTTGCAACGTGCGGAGGAGTAAGGTGACGAGTCCGATCAGGTAGGGGATGGTGCCAAACCAACCCAGGATAAAAAATAAACTGAGAATACCACTATCGTTCAGACCTAAACTATCACTAATAATGATGCCACCTAAGCCTTGACCCATAAATTCAGATAAAGCGATTCCTAAGGCATTGTGATAGCCTGTAAAGCGAGCATTAAAACTGACATCGGCACTGATATTAAATAAGCTTTGAATGCGAGTTTGAATCACTCCTGCAAAGGGATCAATCGCAGTCAAGGGTAAGACCAGTAGGGTAATGACCACCAGGCTGAGCACTAGGCGCATTTGCAGGCGACGGTGGAGAGGCGGGATAAACAGCAGCAGGGAAATGCCCCAACCCAGCCAGGCCGATCGCGCCAGGGTGAGCAAAAAGGAAAGATAACCAACGCCAGCTGCGAGAAAACGGGAACCGCCGCGATCGCTAAACAGCAACACTAAGCCAGCGGCCAGGACACAGGCGAAGGGCTGCGTGGAATTCATCGTACTGAAGACGCGAATGCCTAAGGGTTCGGGAATCCCAAAGACTTGGGTATCCTGATTCATCAGCCAGAGCCGATCCCAGGGTGGGGCAACCAGATATTGCACCACGCCGTAAGTACCCATCACCAGCACCCCCCAGAGGAACACGCGCTGAAGGGTTTGGCGGTAGGCGGGGTAATGTTGCCAGTTGGCAAACAGATGAAAGCCAAACAGAATCGGGGTGAGCCAGTTGAGAAGCGGCACACTGGGGGGAATCAGCGACCAGTTCAAAATGCCAACTAGCCAGCCATAAAGGACAGCCGCGATCGCGAAGATGAAGGGTAAACCGCCGCGCCAGTAGAGTTTGGGAAAGGCTCGAATGAGGGTGAACAGGGTGACTAAGGTGGTGAGGAAGGGAGCCAGCATGATCGGGTTGGGATCGAGCCAACCGCTTTGCCAATCGATGATGCGGCGCAGGCAGGGGGTGATAAACCAGATCCACCAGGTAAAGCCGAGGTACAGGGTGGGATAGCGGCAGTAGAGCCAGAGGGCAGTGCCGCAACAGCCGAGGGGATAAACCAGGCGTAACCCACTCCCCGCCTTCAGTCCCAACCCCACCACGACGACTCCCACCAGCGCCAGAATGGGCATCCAGGCGAGGGTAGGCTGGAAGGTAAGGGGTTTGGGCAGAGATAGGGAGGGGGTAGACATGGGGTTATCCTGGATGGCTAGCGAGCTTTAGAGAAGACGTTGGGTTGCCGCAGGTGGCTGAACCAAGTGGCGAAAGATTGCGGCAAATAGCTCAGAAGCAGAGCCATCAAAGTCCGCAGATTGAAAGGCGATTGACGCAGGGCGGACAGCAGATAAGGACGAGCGGTTTCCGGTTGGCGATCGCGCAATAGCCCAATGCCGAGGGTCGTGCTGGCGTGTGCCCATTCCTGCCAAAAATGGTGTTGGAGGGCAGGGGTGGGGGCAGCGACGGCAAATTGGCGGTAACAAAATAGTCCGGCTCGCCCTTTGCGGATTTTGGCTTGAGCATTGCGACTGCCGCTGATCATGTTTTCGGAGGCGGGATGACGACGGTAGGCAGCGAGGCGTTGGGGACAGTAGTAAGCACCTTGCCCTGTGCGACAGGCGAGGAAGGCGAGGTAGTAATCCCAAAACACGCCTGCTTGGAGGAGTTCATCCAGGGCGATCGCGGTGCGGCGGATAACGGCGGCACTAGCGGCAAACACGGCTTGATCGACGAGGCCGATTTCCCAGAAGGGTTGATAGATGCCTTCAGTCAAGCGATCGCGTTTTTCCCGGTGAGATTGTTGGTGTGTCCATTCGTCCTGAATAACTCCTGCGGCATCCATGACGAAGTAATCACAGAAAGCCAGAATCAAGTCAGGATGATGTTCTAAAGGTGTGACTAAGGTGGCTAAAAAGGTTTCCGTCCACTGGTCATCATCATTTAAGGTGGTGATGTATTGACCGCGTGCTAGTTGGAGTGCGTGAGTCAGATTCCAGGCAATACCAAGGTTGGTGGGATTGCGCCGAAACCGCACCCGACTGTCCTGAAAGGACTCGACGATCGCCTGGGGACTTTCCGCACTGCCATCATCGGTCACGATCAGTTCAAAATCCTGCCAGGTTTGGTTCAGCACACTGGCGATCGCGGTCTGCAAATACTGCGGACGATTGTAGGTGGGAATGATCACACTGATGCGGGGGGCGTTGGGGTCAGACATAAGCACCTCAGCGGGAGGATGACAGTAAGGAATCGGGGCGGGCGGCACTGGGAGCGGGGGCGATCGCCCGTGGTTGGGGGACGACGATGGTGGTGAAAAAGGTCAGGGTGAAGAGGAGGAGCAGCGTTAGCCCGACGGAGGCGAAGAGGTTGAGGTCAAGCGGCGCATAGGCACCCCGGAAGGTAAAAATGAGAATGTTGCTAATCAGCAAGTAAAATAAGACATTTTTGCCCCACAGCCGTAGCAGAGTGGTGAGGGGATGGGGCGAGGGCAGCCGTTGGGCGATCTGGTAATAGCCATCGACGAGGGCGATCGAGGCCAGAATCCACAAACAGGAGGGCGGGAAGCGACTGGGTAACTGGTGATGGATGGCGTAAAACCCGACAAAAGCGACCAAGCCACTGAGGGCGACGAGTTGCACGGTGCGATCGCGTTTCAGTCGATGTTTGGCGAAGTAAGCACCCAGGAGAAACACGGGAAAGTATTGCAGGACAGGAAAGGTGGGAAAGGCGGTGGTGCCAATTAATAATGCGAGGGGACTAAATTGAATCCAGTCATACGGCAAAAAAGTGGTGAATAGGAGGAGGGTAAAACTGAGCCAAAAAGTGCTTGGATGGGCGACGATGTGTTGAATCGGGCGAAATAGAAATAGGGATACCAGCATGATCAAAGCAAAGGCAATCAGAAATTCTGAGAAGGGGGGAATGTCCCGCAATAAGAGAATCTTCAAAATGCCTTTGACAGTCAGATTTTGATCGACAAATGCCCGCCAATAAATGCCCGAAAGATAAAAGGCGATCAGCGGTTTGAGGGCGGTGATGAGCATCCGCTGGGCGACAAGGCTGCGGGTTTTGCTGAAATAAGCGAGTTGGCAAGCATAACCAAAACTAAACATGAAGCCGGAAAAAGTGACTAACCCAGTGATTAACCACACGAGTTTGATCGCCCCATCACTGTGACTGCTAATCAGTCCAGCGACATGGGAGAGGATCATGCCAAACACCAGCATGCCTTTCAAACTATCAATGGTTTCATCTCGTGGTTGAGTCATGATTCAAGACAGGCGTAAATAGGTTTTCCAAAAGCCCAGAGACATGAGTTCTGGAGCGGCTGTTTTCCAGGCGAGTTTGACGGCTGACCAGCGCGAAAGTCCCTGCCAAACAACCTTAATCCAGTCACGCAAAATCTTGAAGCCACTGGATTTATCCATTTCATACTGGTAAACACAAGCCATTTTCGATTTGAAGATGAGAATGGTCTTTTTGGCAAAAGCCCGCGATCGCTGTCCTGGAAAACCAGGCGCATACCAAATCAGTTGGGGCTCAGTTTGAATCAAGAATTCGGGCAAAAAGTGTCCGTTGAGGGTTAAGAAACTGGCGATCTTTCTCC
>JAIXVO010000396.1 GCA_027482985.1 Cyanobacteriota bacterium | reverse complement strand
GTTATCAATGCCGTCACAATCGGGTGTACTGGCAGAATTTGCCGTTCTACGGGTTTGGGATGGGAGCCACCAGTTATGTACGGGGCGATCGCTGGGCGCGACCGCGGAAGACGGGGGAGTATTATGCGTGGGTGGCGCAAGGCAGAGGGCAGAGGGCAGAGGGCAGAGGGCAGGAGGCAGGGGAAAGGAAGCAGGAGACAGACCTGATGCTGAAAGCTGCAATTGAGGAAGCATCACCGGATTTATTGGAGACGGTGATGTTGGGGTTGCGGTTGGCGGAGGGGATCGATTTGGGGCGGTTGGTGGCGGACTTTGGGACGGGGGCGATCGCAACCTTATGGGATTGTTTGCAGCCTTATTTGCGGCAAGGTTGGGTGGAATGGATGTCGGACAGTCCTGCATCGCAGCCGCCACTGTCAGGTCGCGTGCGATTGACGGACCCGGAAGGATTTTTATTCTCGAATGTGGTGCTGACGGCGATTTTTGAGGCGATCGAGGAGTCTGTTTGAGGACGCGCGATCGCACAGTACAATTGCCCCCATGTATGACAACGTTTGCAAATTTCTGGTCGAACACTACAGTCAGGATTTTGCCCAATGGCTTTTGGGAGAGGCGATCGCGCTGACCCAACTGAGTCCATCGGAACTCTCCCTCGAACCGATTCGGGCGGATAGCCTGATTTTGCTGGCAGCGCGATCGACCATCCTGCATTTAGAGTTCCAAACTCAACCCAATCTAGACATTCCGTTTCGGATGGCAGATTATCGCCTGCGCGTGTTTCGTCGCTATCCCCAGCTGCAAATGCGGCAGGTCGTCATCTATCTCAAACCGACTCGATCCGAACGAGCGCAACAAACCACCTTTGCCATCTCTGGGCTGCGACATGAGTTTGAAGTGATTCGGCTCTGGGAAATCCCAACGACAGAATTCCTCAGGTTTCCCGGACTTTTACCTCTGGCGATTCTGAGCCAAAATGACAATAAACCGGAGACGTTACGCCAAGTCGCGCAACAGATTGACCAGATGGACAATCGCACTGAGCAAAAGAATGTTGCCGCTGCCACTTTCATCTTGTCAGGCTTAGTATTAGAAACAGCAGTGATTCGGCAAATCTTGCGGGAGGAGATTGTGAAAGAATCCGTGACCTATCAGTATATTCTCGAACAAGGATTAGCCGAGGGCCGCCAGCAAGGACTGCAAGAAGGCAGGCAAGAAGGCAGACAAGAAGGTAGGCAAGAAGGCAGACAAGAAGGTAGGCAAGAAGAAAGCCGATCGCTGATTCTCAAATTGCTCCAGCGGCGATTAAACACTCTGCCAACCGAAATTACCGCTCAAGTCGAACAGTTGTCGGTGGAACAACTGGAAGCGCTCGGCGAAGCCCTGCTGGACTTTACCCAGCTTGATGATCTGGTGAGTTGGTTAGAACAGAACGTTTAGCGATCGCCTACAGCAAATGTTTGAGGGTGGGGTCGGCTTGAATCTCTTTCAAGACATTTTTGATTTCCTGCGTCCGGTCTTTCTTCACGATCAACGTGACTTTGCCATCCCGCACGATTACGGTATCTTCCAGCCCAATGGTCACGATCAAATCATCATGGTCGGTGGCATAGAAGAGGGCACCTTGCGTATCTAAGCCCACGTGCCGCGCCAGTTCCACATTCGGGTCTTCGCCTTTCAGCAGCCGTTCGATCGCATTCCAATCCCCCAAGTCATCCCAGCCGAAACTGACGGGTAAGACGTATGCCTGTTGTGTTTTTTCCATCAAGGCATAATCGATGCTCTTTTTCGTCAAGGTGGGATAGGCGGCTACGCCTTGCGCTTCCAGTGGCCCCAGGATTTCCGGAGCGTAGGCCAGGAGTTCATCCAGTGCCACGCCAGCCCGGAACACGAACATGCCACTATTCCAGCTAAAGGTGCCCGTCGCCAGGAAGGATTCGGCGGTGTCGCGATCGGGTTTTTCGGTGAAGCGATCGACTTGATAGGCGGGGAACCCATCGCCATAAGTTCCGGCGGGGTTACCCTGTTGGATGTAGCCGTAGCCCGTGGAAGGGTAGGTGGGAGCAATGCCAAGGGTGACGATCGCCGCTTGTTGCGTCGCCAGATCTGCTGCGGCTGTCAGGGTGGACATAAATTTCGCTTCATCGGCAATCCAATGATCTGCCGGGAAAAAACCTAAGACGGCATCGCGACCATAACGACTGGCAATTTCCAGGGTGCTCCAGGCGACTGCCGGGGCGGTATCGCGGCCTTCTGGTTCCACTAACAAATTGGCAATGGGTAAGTCGGGCAGTTGTTCCCGCACCCCGTCTTCCAAATGGGCGGCAGTGACGACAAAGATATCCTGCCAGCCGCCCGCGATCGCCAATAACCGTTCTGCCGTCGCCTGGAGCAAACTGCGACCACTGCCGTCCAAACTCAGGAATTGTTTGGGACGGTTGCGGCGACTCAGCGGCCAAAAGCGCTCACCTTTACCACCAGCAAGAATTACGGGAATCAGGGTCGGGTTGCTCATACGTTGCTCCAATAAGGGGGACACTTGGGAATAGCCAGCGGCAAAGTTTTTGGGAAAAGCTCTCCATTAGTGTTGACTGCCGATCGCGAATCTGCACAAGATTAAAGCGACAGTCTTCACCAAAGCTTTGCAAAGTCGGCTGGCGATCGCGCTCTGCCGTAAAGCTATCGGTGCAATCCTCAAGCATCAGTTTGCAAATCAAACTCCTGGCTCCACTCCGGAAATTCATCTCCCGGTAAAATACCGTACATTTGAATCTCGCGGATGCCCTCAATCGGCGATCGCTTCAGCAAACTCACCGTCAATGCCGCCATTTCCGTGGCATCTGGCACCGGATCGGCACTGAACAGAAATTGCAGGACATCGCGCTTGAGCCGAATTTTAGCAGTGGTGCCAATCGGATGCAGCGCTTGATTCAGGAGCGGGGTGAATTGTTCCAGCCAAGCGGACGGTGCGGGGGTGGGGTCAGCCTGGGGAACCGCCGGAGCGGGAGCGTCAGCAGCGGGGCGAGCGGGGGCAAGGTCGGGGTCAGGAATATCTTCGGGCAGGATGGTGGTCAGGATGTCATCGGTTAGGGTGTTGATCACAGCCAGTCGGTTGGCCTGCCGCTCGATCGCCTTTTCAAACAGATTGCGCACCAGACGAGCATTGCCAAAGGTGCGATCGCGCTGGTCGTATAGCCCGATCAGCAGAGACTTGAGTTTGTCGTTGGCGGCATCGGTGGGGTGAAAGTGACTATCGCGACACATCTTGTTAAAGATGGCGACGAGTTCATCCGGCGTATAGTCTTTGAAATAAAAGTAGCGATTGAAGCGGGACTTTAACCCCGGATTAGATTCTACAAACCGCAGCATTTCGTCGGTGTAGCCCGCTGCAATTACCACCAGCCGTTGCCGATAGTCCTCCATCCGCTTGAGCAAGGTATCCACTGCTTCCTGGCCAAAGTCGCGCGAACTGTCCTTCGGGGTCAGGGCATAGGCTTCATCAATAAATAACACCCCATCCAGCGCCGCAGTCACCTTTTCATCGACTTTTTTAGACGTGCCGCCGATGTAGTCTGCCACCAACCCCGCGCGATCTGTTTCCACCAGATGCCCTTTCGCCAGAAAGCCCAATTCCTGAAAAATCCGGCTCACCAATCGGGCGACGGTCGTTTTGCCCGTTCCCGGCGGCCCACTAAACACCGAATGTAGTGATACCGAAGTCGTTGCCAGCCCGCGATCGGCGCGCACTTTTTGCACCTTGAGGAAATTCGTCAGAGATTTGACTTCATCCTTAATGTTGTCCATCCCAATCAGTTGATTCAGTTCTGCCATGACGGTCTCCAATCCCTCTGGAGAAGGTGCTGGCGGGGGCGGCGCAGTGGCAGCAGGCACCGTTGGCGATGCTGGGGCACTGGCAGCAGAGACGGGCGGTGTTACGGCTTGGATGGCCTGTTGTAAATCCGCCTCCGGATTGTGATAGGTATGCAGCATTTGCCACACCTGCGACAGCGCAGCCATTTCTTCCATCGTAATTTGCCCATCCGCTTTCACAATCACCTGCGCAAAGCGGTACATGGCATTGACGGCAGCATCCAGTAAGCGCGTGCCCTGGGCTTCATCTTGCTGGTTGAGAATGGAGGGTAGGGCGAGGACGGTTTCATCCGCGATCGCGCCCTTCAGTTGCAGCAAAATTTGCACCGCTTCCTTCTCATACTTCAGCCGCACATCCCGCGACGCTTCCCAGCGATTCACCACCACATCCAACATCGCCCGATCTTGCTTCACCAGCGCATAGAACACAATGAAGCCCAACAATTCATTCGCCGAAATATCGTTGTTGCTGCGCCCACACAGCAACACAATTTTTGCCACATCCGTCAATAACAACTGCTCAAATTGCCTGCCCATCTGCAAAATGGGTTGCACATCCTTATACAGCGTGTTGGCTTCTCGCTTAATTTCGCTGGTATCCACAAACTTGCTCCTATTCGCCGCGATCGCCGCTCTGACCTTCTCCAAGATAGGCAGAATTGCGGCTGAAAGTCTATCGGTCGGAAAAGGGAGGGGAGGGGGGTGGGGAAGAGGAAGGGAGGGGGAGGCAGGAGTCAGAAGTCAGGAGCCAGGAGGCAGAAACAAGCAAGAGAATTTAGTAGAGACGCGCCGCTGGCACGTCTCCAGGGGAATGGAGGGAGAAGGTTTAACATTTATTCCGCAAATATCCTCTGAGCGATCGCGGAGCCGTCTGAACAAGATATGCCCCCTAAATGGGTTTAGCATTCGGCTACAGTTCTGACTGCTTGCCAGAACTGTAGCCGAATGCTGAACCCCTACATTTTTAGGTCTCCTGCCTCCTGCCTCCTGCCTCCTGCCTCCCCCTCCCGCCTACTCCAAAAACCCAAAATACCGCAACCCCTCCAAAATCCCCCCTGCACAATGGGCGGTTGCTAGGTAGCGATCGCGATTGGGATTCGCATGGTGCCAGTCGAGGAGTTCGGGCATGGCGTTGCCGACGATGATGCCGCGTTCGGAGCGATCTCGAAACATCGCCAGGTCATTGCCAGAATCACCGCAGGCAACGGTTTTGGCCGCAGCAATGCCTAACTGTTCGCGGAGAAAGGTCATGGCTTGCCCTTTATTGGCACGGCTGGGGAGGATGTCGAGGTCTAAACTGCCACTGTAGATGAGTTGCACGTCTAACCCGGCGGCGAGGAGGAGATCTTGTAAGGGCGGCAGGACATCGACGGCGCTGGTGGGGGTGAGGAAATAGCTAACTTTAAAGGGGCGTT